>JAUVPN010000031.1 GCA_030598645.1 Hyphomicrobium sp.
GCTCGTACGTTGCCTTCTTATTGTTGAGTTCTTGGATCGCCATTTTCTGCTGGTCTTGCGACAGTGAACTGGAACCAATAGGCCCAAGCCTGGGCAGCGGGGTCTCAACTGTCGTCCCGCAGCCACCGGAAGTAATAATCGCGGCAGACACGACAGCACCCAGCAATACCTTTAAGGATACAGGCAGTTGGCAGCAGCTAACTTCCCACAAAAGCATACTTTTTGACCCTTTCCGTCTTGCCTAACATGCATAAATAACTGATTCGTTGGGAACCGGGGCCTATTTAAGGCCTTCATCATTGTCCACATCATGGGATGACATTAATCTCCAACTGTCGCAGAACTTCGCGAGAAGTACGTAGGGGCCAGCAGCGGCTCGATCGGACCCAAGTCATGCAAAAACAGCACAAAGAGCCGGCTCCTGAGAGCCCCGAGTACAAAATCGTAAACGGGGAAGAATTCGCCCGAAACTTGCTGCGACTTTTCGAGCAAGGCGGGAACGTCTTGAACGAGTTTTTAGAGCGCCCCGACTCGAAGATGAGTCCCTATTCAGCCGCCACCGAGATGACGGAGGCAACCACAGCCCTTTCGGACTTAATGCGCATCTGGTGGACTGATCCCACTAAGTTTGCAGAGGCCCAAGGCACGCTCATGCGATCTCATGCAGAGCTGTGGAGCAACACGTTACAACGCTTTCTCGGCCAAGATGTTACACCGGTCATCGAACCCGAACCGAGTGATAATCGCTTCAAGGATCCGGAGTGGTCGCAAAACCCCTACTTCGACTTTTGGAAGCAATCCTACCTCCTAACTTCGCAGTGGGCCGAGGAGATGCTCGATAAGACCGAGGGACTGGATCAGCGAACGCGACAGAAGGCTGAGTTCCATCTCCGGCAGGTCTCCAGTGCGCTCTCACCTTCGAACAACCCTTTCACGAACCCAGAAGTCTTACGCGAGACACTAGCCAGTAACGCCGAAAATCTCGTTAAGGGCATGGCTTTTCTCGCCGAGGATTTGAAGCACTCCGGCGATCTTTTTAAGATCACCCAAACAGACACCACAGCCTTCGAGGTGGGCCGAAACCTCGCCGCGACACCCGGCAAAGTTGTTTATCAAAATGAGGTCCTACAGCTTATCCAATACGCGCCCTCGACCAACAAGGTCCGCGAGACGCCCCTCCTCATCGTTCCCCCTTGGATCAACAAGTACTACATTCTCGATCTCACTCCGCCCAAGAGCCTGATCAAGTACATGGTCGATGAAGGCTTTACCGTCTTCATAATCTCCTGGGTTAATCCCGACGAGAAGCTCGCGCACAAGACCTTCGAGGACTACATGAAGGAAGGCATTCTGTGCGCCGCCGACGCAATAAAACGCGAAACGGGCGAACAGAGATGCAATGTCGTTGGCTACTGCGTAGGCGGTACGCTGCTTGCTACAACTCTGGCGCATCTCGCTGCGCGCGGAGAAGAGCCGTTCAACTCGGCGACGTTTCTCGCGGCGCAGATTGACTTTACCCACGCTGGCGATTTGTTGCTATTTACTGATGCTGAGCAGCTTGAAACGCTAAACGAGCTGATGTCAGAACGCGGCTACCTTGACGGCTCACGTATGGCAACAGTGTTCAACATGCTGCGCCCACGCGACCTCATATGGCCCTACATCGTAAACAACTACCTTTTGGGCAAGAAGCCCTTCCCCTTCGACCTGCTCTACTGGAATCAAGATTCCACGCGCATGGCGCCCGCTAATCACAATTTCTACCTACGAGAATTCTACTGTGAAAACCGTCTTGCCAAGGGCGAAATGACAATGTCTGGTACGCGGCTCGACATGAACAAGGTCAAGCTACCGGTGTTCGAGCTTTCAACCAAAGAAGACCACATCGCTCCTGCGAAGTCAGTCTTCACGGGCGCCGCGTTGCTTGGCGGACCCGTTGAGTTCGTACTATCGGGCTCAGGTCACATCGCCGGCGTCGTCAATCCACCTAACAAGGTGAAGTATCAGTACTGGACCAATAACAAGCAGGCCAAAACTTTTGAAGAGTGGACGGAGTCTGCTACCGAGCATCCAGGTTCTTGGTGGCCCTACTGGTCACGGTGGCTCGCCGGTCATTCGGGAGACTGGACTACGCCACGCGAGCCCGGAAAGAAGCTCGGCACGATGGAGGATGCACCCGGTTCCTACGTAAAGTCGAAGCCCTGAGGCCGCATCACGCTGCTGACTTGCGGTTTTCTGGAGCGGGCCGCTCTCGTAGTACGTCGCTAGGCATGCTCTTGATGTAAATGTCGCGCTGCGGAAACGGTATTGAGATGCCCGCAGCCTCCAGAGCTGCCTTGCCACGCTCGATTACCTCGAAGCGCAATGCAACCCAGTCCGAACCTTCCGTCCAGACGCGCAACTCGAGCGCGACTGAATTGTCGCCCAGCGAACTAACATAAATAGCGGGGGGCGGATCTGCATGCGTGCGCTCGTCCTCCGTCGCCATCTTCAAAAGAACTTGTCGCGCTTGAGCTATGTCGTCTTCATAGGCAATGCCGAACGTTTCTCGCACCATACGCGGGGTAGACCGCGTGAAATTAGTTATCTTCGTGTTCCATAGGTTGGAATTGGGAACAAACAAAAAGACACCTTCAAACGTCACCACAGTCGAAGCAAAAAGCCCGACCTCCTTCACCGTGCCAGCCACCTCGCCAGCAGAAACGTAATCTCCGACTCTAAAAGGGCGGAGCCACAGCAGCATAATGCCGGCAGCAATGTTGGCCAGCGTGCCTTGCAGAGCCAGCCCTATGGCAAGACCGACGGCACCGAGTGCCGCTAAAAGGCTCGTTGTCGCGAATCCGAGTTGGCTCAACGCGGCCACAACCGTGATCGCAAGAAGGCCCCATCGTACAATCTGCGTAAGAACACCCTTAAGTGTGGGATCGACGTACGGGCGCGCATCAACCATGTGGCTGGTCGCGCGTGCTGCTACGCCTGAAAGCCACCAGCCCGCACCAAATATCGCCAGCGCGGCGAGGAAATTGGGAAGAGCACCCCCCACCCATGTCGCAAGTTGCTGGGCGAAGACCGTCAAATCTTCGTTGAGCCGGGCGAGATCCAAGGGTCCCTGCCTTATGGTTGCATCGTAGAAGAGTGGTACTCCGTGTTTAAAAGCCGATTCGCGCACGTAGGCCAGACCGCCAATACTGATTGATTATCACTCGACGTTTGCTAGAGCCTGCTCAAGGTCCGCAATGATGTCATCTTTGTCCTCGATGCCAATCGAAAGGCGCACGACGTCGGGCCCGGCGCCGGCGGCAGCGCGCTGATCGTTTGTCAGTTGTCGATGGGTCGTGGAGGCTGGATGGATAATGAGACTTCTCACGTCGCCGATGTTGGCGAGATGACTAAACAGAACCACAGATGAAACGAGCTTGATGCCTGCTTCATAGCCACCCTTCAAACCAAATGTTAGGACGGCGCCGGCGCCCTTGGGGCAGATCTTCTGCTGCAACCCATGATAAGGGCTGGACGGCAAGCCCGCGTAGCTGACCCATGCCACTTTCGGATGCTTTTCCAGCCAGGTCGCAACCGCGTGCGCGTTCTCGCAATGCCGTGTCATCCGCAAGGGCAGCGTCTCTGATCCAGTTAGAATGAGAAAGGCGTTGAACGGCGAGATGGCAGGGCCGATGTCTCGCAGCCCCATCACACGGGCGGCTATGGCGAAGGCGAAATCGCCGAACGTCTCAGCTAACCGCAGGCCGTTGTAAGACTCATTAGGCTCCACCAACGTCTTGAACCGGTGTTTAGAGCCACGCCAATCATATGTCCCGCAATCGACGAGCGCGCCGCCAATAGAATTTCCATGACCGCCGATGAACTTGGTCAGGCTGTGGACCACAATATCAGCACCGTGCTCTTTTGGCCGGCACAGGTACGGTGTGGCCAGCGTATTGTCGACGATGAAGGGCACGCCCGCGTTCTTGGCGACCGCAGAGATCGCCGGGAGATCAATGACGATCCCACCTGGATTGGCTATCGACTCGCAGAAGATAGCCTTCGTCCTTGGCGTTATCGCCTTCTTGAAAGAATCCGGGTTGGTTGCGTCTGCCCAGACAACATTCCAATTGAATTTCTTGAACGAGTGATTGAACTGGTTGATCGAACCCCCGTAAAGCTGGCGCCCGGCAACGAACTCGTCACCGGGCTCAAGAAGAGTGTGGAAAGCGAGAAATTGCGCCGCATGCCCTGATGCAACGGCAAGCGCGGCTGACCCCCCTTCAAGCGCGGCGATCCGCGCCTCCAGCACTGCCTCTGTAGGGTTCGTGATGCGCGTGTAGATATTGCCGAATGCCTCCAGGCCGAACAAAGAAGCCGCGTGATCTGCATCGTTGAAGACGTAGGAAGTCGTCTGAAAGATCGGCGTGACGCGAGCGCCGGTCGAAGGGTCCGGGGCTGCTCCTGCATGAACCGCAAGCGTTGCAAACTTAGGCGACGAACTCTCCGGCATCAAATCCTCCCACTTCAAGAACGAACCTTAAGGCCCGCCCTAGGGAGGCGATGATGCTGCACAAGTCAACGGGAAATGATCCACGGCGCGAAAGGCGCCGCAGGCTTGAGCATTGAGATCCGCACGATCGAATGGATACGGATACAGCCGACAGGCTCATAGGAGCACACCCGGCCACCCCACACCCCTGCGATCTTAGAATGGGCACTCAAGGCTCAGGAGCACAAAACATCAGGCCTTGGCGAACATGCCAACCCTGCCACATTTCCACTTCTTCACGCGCCATTTGGGATGGCCCCTTGTCCACTTGGCGAGTTCCATCTGGCCGTACATCATGCACTGATGAGGGGTAACGGACTGCGCAGCAAAGGACAGACGTACGTCCTTGCACTGTGCAGGTTCGTCGATGAAGCAAACAATCGCAACAAGTTCAATCATGGAACACCCCCAAGTTTTGCCGAACCGACCCCCTCAAAGAGGGTCAATTCCACTTGAAGCGTGTCCTCGCCGTTTCTTGTTGTTATTGACCCAATCGTAAGATTGAATCAAAGCCTGCTCAAGACTGGACTATAGGCACTTGCTGTCTAGTTTTCGGTCATCTTGAAGACTCAAGCTAGCGTTCGCAGGTCAGCACGATTCGTATATCGGCGACAGCGATCAAGCGGCAAAAGAACGCCGTACGTTCTGCCTTTGCCTCACATCAGGGGGACGTTTCAAGGGAGCATGTTTACCAAAATAGATTTTCTGTTGAGGTGTTCTGGGCTGCGGCAACAAATAGATCTGCTTATTTCTTCACCAAATCCTGCTGCGTCGCAGCAGAACTATAACCAGCAAAAAGTCGGCCAAGGAGTCACCGATTGCCTATCACAAACACCAACCCTTATGTATCTTTCCGCACCGCCGCAATTGCGCTCACCTAGCAAAACGGTGCAAGCTGCAATCTGGGTATGTGGCCGAATTCACAACAGCGGCTTTTTCCACATTCAATGGCTCGCAACTTCCATCCCGAACAAACGCAGTCGACCCTTTTTGCCGCTCTGCTAGACGCGGCGGATCAGTTCGGGGCCGATAAGATCATTGTAGAGGACGCGGAGCGCACGCCGCTCACCTTTAAGAAGCTCATTCTTGCAAGCCTCATATTAGGGGCAAAGGTCACGCGTGGGACCAAACGTGGCGAAACCGTCGGAGTGCTGTTGCCGAATTCAATCGGGCTTACAGCAACTCTGTTCGGCCTCAACGCATTTCACCGCGTCGGTGCCATCCTCAATTTCACCGCTGGCAAGAAGCAACTCGTATCAGCATTGAGAACCGGCCGCATTCGCACCATTCTCACATCGCGCCGCTTCATCGAGATGGGCAATCTTGAAGACCTCATAACTGTTCTTGCCGATATCGAATGGAAGCAAGGGCAAAATGTACGCATCGTTGCGCTTGAGGATGTGCGGACCAGCATTGGCACCTTGGACAAAGTAAGTGGCGCCCTTCGCGCCATTGTTGCCCCAGTGCTGCACCGCCCTTCCGCTACAGACCCGCGAGCACCGGCGGTCGTTCTATTCACATCCGGTACCGAAGGTGAGCCTAAAGGGGTCGTTCTCACTAATGCCAATCTGCTGGCCAACGCCTACCAGATGCTCGATCACATGAGCACGGTCCTCAAAGCCGACGACGTAGCATTTAATCCACTACCAATGTTCCACTCGTTCGGCCTCACCGCGGGGACTCTCACTCCTCTTTTGCAGGGCGTAAAGGTTACGCTCTATCCCAGCCCCCTGCACTTCCGACAAATCCCCAAGTTTATCCACCGCAATAAGGCAACTATCCTTTTTGCTACCGACACGTTCCTTGCCGGCTATCAACGCGCGGCTGAAGCAGGCGACCTGGCGAGCCTGCGCTACATCATCGCCGGGGCGGAAAGAATCAAGCCCCAGACGCGCCAGCTATGGACAGCTAATAATACCGAGATCCTCGAAGGTTATGGCGCCACAGAGTGCTCGCCCGTCGTCGCAGTCAATCAGCCCAATGCCAATCGTGCCGGTACGGTGGGGCGCCTCCTGCCAGGTATTTCCGCACGACTTGAACCGGTGGCGGGCATCTCTGAAGGAGGGCGCCTTTTCGTGCGCGGCCCCAACGTGATGGCCGGCTACCTACTCCCCGAAAAGCCCGGCGTATTGGTCCCGCCTCCCGGCGAGTGGCACGATACGGGTGACATAGTGACCATAGACGACGATTACCTAACGATCCGCGGGCGCGCTAAACGCTTTGCAAAAATTGGCGGGGAAATGATCTCACTTGCTGCTATCGAGAGCCTCGCTGCGAGCTTATGGGAGGACGCCCAGAACGTGGCCCTCAGTCTGCCTGACCCACGAAAAGGCGAACATATTCTTCTCGTCACCGATAAGCCCGATGCGACCAGAGAGGCTTTTCAGCTGCACGCGCGCAAGGAAGGATTCCCGGAGCTGTGGATTCCAAAAGCCATTCATATCGTTGAGGCGGTTCCTTTGCTTGGCTCTGGAAAGGTCGACCTAGCGGCCACCCAGAAACTGGCACTTCAGGCGCACGCGATCCAATAATGCGTCCCCCAAATTCGACGCTCGCAACAGAGGACCGCCCCAACCGTGGCCCAGCAACCACGCCGTCCGAACGCAAACCACTACTGCGTGAAAGAGACCTTGACCCTGGCACCCACCTCTTCCATCAATGTGTGCGCTGGCTGCGTCGCCACCGGCGAGAATTTTTTCCTAAAGCACTAAGAGAGCAAGCGATTTATGCCGACGACCGCGACGCCTGGCGTGGATGAGGACACTGTTGTGCCGCCAAAAGCGCCGACGCTCGGTTGGGCGCTGAGGCGTGCGCTTATTGCCATCCTAATACTTTTCTTCTCCATAAGCAGTGTCGCGTGGCTGCTCCATGCCTCCATTGAACCTGAACAGAAGAATGAGCCAAGCTCAAATTCGTCGGTTGATTGAGTGCCGGGCAATCAGTAATGCGCTAACCCGGTTCGTCACATCCAAAAAGCGAATTTAACAAGCTACACGCCAGAATTGCACACACAGGCTCAATCGGACCTCAATTGCCTGTGAAAAACCAGCCAACCAGATTGCGACGCTGAATTCATCACTGATTTGGCCTGTCGCCAACGGTGTTCGCCCGATTCCCCGATCGCATCTAGAAGATCCCTGCGCAAAGACCGAGCCAAGAAATAATGCATGGGCTGGCATTAACGATCCATCTGCCATAATGAATTAAGTATCGTTCGTTAGCGGCGCAGCGAAGTTGCATGTCTCGCCCAACTTTGCTTGATCGTGGCCGCATGGCTCACTTATCATCTTATCGGGCGCGTAGCCCACTGCTTAAATTGCTAAGTAAGCTTCTTTAGATTTTTGCTCATGAGAGACGTCGCCGAATGACGGAACAGCAAAAGCACTTTCCTGAGTTCTACGTCACCGCCCCTCAACCTTGTCCGTATCTTCCTGGACGGCTGGAACGCAAACTATTCACCCACCTAACGCGCGACAAACCGATCGCGCTGGTCGATAGCCGTTTGAAGGGCGGGTTCCGTCGTAGCCAGAACATCGCCTATATGCCGTATTGCGAAGGCTGCCACGCCTGCGTCTCGGTTCGCGTGCTTGTCAACGAATTCGAGGCGGGCCGCAGCATGCGTCGGGTAAAAGATAAAAATCAGCAGATTCATACCATTCGGCGTGCGCCGGAACCGACATCTGAACAGTTCAACCTCTTCCGCCGTTATATCGACGCACGCCACGCCGATGGTGGCATGGCCGACATGTCCGTCCTTGACTACGCCATGATGGTCGAAGATAGCGTCATCAATACATTCGTTACGGAGTATCGCGAAAAGCCGGAAAACCCATTGGAGACCCATCAGGACGATTGGCCACTTAAGGGCGTTGCCTTGTGTGACATGCTCTCCGACGGCATCTCAATGGTCTACAGCTTCTATGATCCTGATGCCGAGGCGCTTAGTCTTGGCACTTACATGATCGTCGAGCATATCGAGTACGCGCGTCGGCTGGGGCTTCCATTTCTTTATCTCGGCTATTGGATCAACGGATCGCGCAAGATGAGCTACAAAATGCGCTTTCAGCCTCAAGAGCATTTGGGCCCGAATGGCTGGGTGCGCCGCGACTGACCACGCTTCTTCACTCCCACAGCGCTGCGTCTAGTTTCTCGAACATATAGGTCCACTTAGAGGCTTGCGTTTCCACCAGCACATTCATGCGGGCTCTCAGCTCCAGCAGCAGCTTACAATCCGGGGGCTTAGCCTGCGCGCCTGTCTGCCCCATCGTGGAGATATCGCTCAATAGCCGCTCCGAATGCTGGTCGAATACGGCGATGCGGTCGTCGCGCACGAAAGGGACAGCCTCTTTCAAGAATGCATCGTGACCCCAGCCCCGCTTTTCTTTTAACTTGCGCAGATTCTCTTGAAAAACAGGCTTGTTCTTCTTGTTTAGGCCACGCAAAGCGGCAGCCGCGTGGTCAACCGCGGCTTCGAAATCGGCCTTTGTGCAGACATCTAGACTGGGCACAACATCGCCGCCGGCCCATAATTCGCCAGCTGTCGCGAGCGTTATCGAGATGACCGCCGCACGGTAACGCGTTATCCCCCTCCGTCTCATGGAACACAGTCCTAGCCTTTGTCCGTATTCCGGGCAAGCGTACGCAGGATACAGTCTGGCGCTAGATCAAAAAGACGGGCCAAATTTATTGGAACGAGGAAAGCCCTTTGGTGCCAACCTCCCTGTCTGCGCGCGCGCGCCCTTCCAATCCTTAAGTTCCGACCAAGATAGCGTGAACGTACGTCCAGCAGAATCAAGCCAGGTGAGGCCCTCAGCCTTCTTGAATACCCTTACGTCCGAAAGGCCGCCACCCTTGTAACGCTGCAGAATCATACCTTTGCCCCGAGACATCTCGTTGATCTGATCCAACGTAAACACCAAAAGTTTGCGGTTTTCACCAACGATCGCAACCTGGTCGCCATCAACAGGAATACACACCGTGGCCTCGTCGGGTTCCGCTACGTTCAAGACCTGGCGGCCCTTGCGGGTCGACGCGACCACTTCGTCCTCTGGCACAACGAAGCCGTATCCTGCGGTCGAGGCGACGAGAAGCCTACGACCCTGTTCGTATGCAAAGAGCTCGACCACGTCATGGTTCTCTTCTAGATCGACCATCAGTCGCATTGGCTCGCCATGCCCGCGGCCGCCGGGAAGCTGGCACACCTCCAGCGTAAAGATCTTGCCATTGGTAGCAAACGCCAACAGCTTATCCGTAGTCGAGGCATGAACCGCACGTTTCAAGGCGTCACCTTGCTTGAAGTCAAGTCGAGAGGTATCCTCCAGGTGACCCTTCATCGTACGGATCCACCCCTTCTCGGACAGAACAATAGTAACGGGCTCCTTCTCAATCATCGCTTGATCGAGGTCGACCTCAATCTCAGGTGCGTCTGCAAATGACGTGCGCCGAGCGCCAAGCTTGGTCTTCTTTGCATAGCGCTCACGCGTCGCTCTTACCTCTTCGGCAATGCGCTTCCACTGCAAATCGTCAGACTTCAACAGCTTCTTCAGGTTGCGGCGCTCTGTAGACAGTCTGTCGTGTTCTGCCTTGATCTCAATCTCTTCCAACTTTGAGAGCGACTTTAATCGCAGATTGAGGATGGCGTCTGCCTGAACCTCAGTAAGGCTAAAACGTTTTATCAGTTTCTGTTTGGGGGCATCCTCAAAGCGTACGATGCGGATCACCTCATCGATATTGAGATAGGCGATCAGATAGCCATCGAGCACCTCGAGGCGGTGCTCAATCTTCCTGAGGCGAAACTCGGAACGTCGAACAAGTACGTCAATGCGGTGCTCCAGCCATTGTCGAAGCACGTCGCCCAGAGACAGAACGTTGGGGATCTGCCCCGCCGAAATTACGTTCATGTTTAAGCCGAAACGCACTTCAAGCTCTGTAAGCCGGAATAAACTCTCCATCAGCAGGAGAGGGTCTACGCTGCGGCTCTTTGGCTCGAGCACAATGCGTATTTCTTCCGCCGACTCGTCTCGCACATCGCCCAGGAGCGAGACTTTCTTCTCATTCAGAAGCTCTGCAATCCGCTCGATAAGCTTCGCTTTCTGCACCTGATAGGGGATTTCGGTGATGACAACCTGATAGGTGCCGCGCCCGGCATCTTCCTTCTCCCATTTGGCGCGTAGCCGGAAACCACCGCGGCCCGTTCTGTAGGCTTCCAGGATCTGAACGCGTGGCTCAACCAAAACGCCGCCGGTGGGAAAATCTGGGCCCGGGACAAACTCAACAAGCTTATCGATCGTTGCTCTGGGGTACTTAATCAGGTGCAAAAGCGCGTTGCACAGCTCCTCAGCGTTGTGGGGCGGAATGTTTGTTGCCATCCCAACTGCGATACCGGCGGAGCCGTTCGCCAGCAGGTTTGGAAATGCGGCCGGGAGCACCACCGGCTCGTTGCTAGTTCCATCATAGGTCGCGCGAAAAACAACCGTGTCCTCATCGATACCATCAAGCAGTGCCTGTGCCACATCTGTTAGTCGGCTCTCGGTGTAGCGCATAGCAGCGGCGTTATCGCCATCGACGTTTCCGAAGTTGCCCTGGCCGTCGACGAGTGGGTAGCGCACGGCAAACCCTTGTGCCAGTCGCACCAAGGCGTCGTAGATCGCCTGGTCGCCATGTGGGTGAAAGTTGCCCATCACCTCGCCCACGATCTTTGCGCACTTTTTGTAGCCTGCAGCGGGATCAAGCTTGAGCTCGCGCATGGCATAAAGAATGCGCCGATGCACCGGCTTGAGGCCGTCGCGCACGTCAGGCAGCGCGCGATGCATAATGGTGGAGAGCGCATACGCCAAGTAGCGCTCTTCTAGCGCGTCCTTGAGGTTAATGGGCTCAACGGGCTCTGCCCCCGGAAGAATCGGTTTATCGCTCATAACATTGGCCTACCCTGCGCTCCATATAGCGGCAAGGGGTGAGTGGGTCGTGCACAGTGTCGCTGAAATTTAAATTTGGGAAAAAGGGGGCGGAATTGGGACCCGGTTGGCCTGGCGCCCCAATCATGGGTATGGATATTCCCGTCCTCGTCGTCGGACCCACGCCGTACCGGAACACTTGGTCTCTTACGGTCAACATCCCGCCGCACATTCCGCGCTAAACTTAAAAATGCCCATCGCCCCCGATATCCCCGCCACTGAGACGGCAATTGTCGAATTGACGAATGCATTACGCGCTGAACATGCGCTCAACCCGCTCACGCAAAGCACCCAGCTTGCTGCCGCTGCGCGGGCGTATGCAGCCAAACTGGCGCGAACCGACGCTTTCTCGCACACCGTCGGCGGCACGACGCCGTCCAGTCGTGCAAAAAAAGCGGGCTACGCCTACTGCCAAATCGCGGAGAACCTCGCCTCGCTTTATGATAGCCGCGGTTTCACCGCGCGTAATTACGCCAAGAGAGCCGTCCAGGGCTGGGAAAACTCACCCAGCCACCTCAAGAATATACTGATGCCACATGTTACAGAAATTGGCGTGGCCATTGCCCGTGCACCATTGGCCGATGCCAAATATGTTGCCGTGCAGTTGTTCGGCCGCCCGCGGGCGCTCCAGTACACGTTCAAGATCACCAACACCACAAAGAGTGCCATAGGCTATGTATTCGCTGGCAAGAACTACGTGATACAATCTCGCTACACCATCACGCATTCAAGTTGCAAACCAGGCAACATCTTGTTTTCAACTGGCAGTATCAATGCGCTCAGGACACGCTATGAAGCACGCGATGGAGAAGTCTACACCTTGAAACCGGGACGAGGCGGCAGCATAAGTGTCGAACCTAACCTGCGCACGACGGCCAACTAAGTGGCCTTGACACGGCGTGCAAGAAGCTCCCTCAAACGCCCGCTCGCTTCAGGCATTTTCTCCCCACGAGGAATGAGAACCCGGGCTTCGAGGAAGTGCCCGGTTAGCGTTAGGCCGGCATCGACATCCCGGGGCATGACGACCTCTTGTCGGCTCTCGACGAGAAACGTCGGCAAACGTAGCAGCCGGTCCTTGTAGGGTTCTCCGGCGGCTGCCGAAACAGCGCGTCCCGACCTTGGAGACACGTAGGCGAGGTTCTGCTTGGTGCCAGAGGCGGCGCACGAGGATAAGTCGAGACCAAACCCCAACTCATCAAGCAATGCTAATTCCCATCGCACGATGAGTGCGGGCCAAACTGCCTCATCATCAAGATAGCCCAGTACGAACAGCGTGACCTCAAAGAGACTCGGATGCGGATCGCGCTCGGGGAGCGAGCGTGCTAAGGCACACATTGAAGACAGCCCTGCCAGCGACAGCGCGTCCTCCATCGCCTGGGCCGCATATCCGCGACGCAGCTCCACCCTCACCTGACCCAGATGCTCAGCGAGCCGCGCCTTCCAAACC
>JAUVPN010000136.1 GCA_030598645.1 Hyphomicrobium sp.
AGAGAAAGGAGTGCCGGCCATGCCGCACGCCGTTGCCGCGCTGCTCGTAGGAGCTGGAATAGCTGCTGGCGCCCGCTGGCTTGTTAGGGAAATCATTCGCGCCGCAGAAGCGACGCGGCTTGCCACTGACGAGGCGAGCGCGAAAGAGGGGGGTGTCAGCATTCCAATCAAGGATCTCGGCGCGCTTGTTTGGGATCCAACAGCAGGTGTCTATCGGCCAAGGCGCTCGTCTAAGGGTTAGTGGGTCGTTGTCGAGTTTCGGTCGAAGTTGGGGTTGTCGGCTAATTATATCTCTATCCGACCCCATTGCGCCCGCAGTTGATCCAACGGGGCACTGGCTTCGCGTGACACGGCGTCACGAACGAGTATAGTGCGCCGCCGAACCGCCAAAACCCAGTCACACCTATGCCAACAAACGTTGCCGTCAAGCCAGTCAGGCGCCACGCGGGCCTGAACGAGGTAGTTTTTCGTCCTGACAAGTCATTCCAGGACTTGATCCTTACGCTGCAGACGTTCTGGGCGGCGCAGGGCTGCGTTATCCTCCAGCCCTATGACATGGAGGTGGGAGCCGGTACCTTTCACCCGGCGACGGCGTTGCGGGCGCTGGGGCCGAAGCATTGGTATGCTGTCTACGCACAACCCTCGCGCCGTCCCACAGACGGCCGTTATGGCGAGAACCCCAATCGCTTGCAGCATTACTATCAGCTCCAAGTGATCATGAAGCCGACTCCGGCCGACATACAGGACCTCTACGTGGAAAGCTTGCGCCGCATCGGCCTCTCGCCTGAAGCGCACGACATCCGCTTTGTTGAGGATGACTGGGAGAGCCCGACACTAGGCGCTTGGGGGCTTGGCTGGGAAGTGTGGTGCGATGGAATGGAAGTATCGCAATTCACCTACTTCCAACAGGTCGGTGGGTTCGACTGCGAGGTCGTTTCGGCCGAGATTACATACGGACTGGAACGGCTAGCCATGTATGTTCAGGGCGTCGACAGCGTTTACGACTTAAGTTTCAACGGTCGCACCGATGCGCGCCGTCTTTCTTACGGGGACATCTTCCTGCAGGCCGAGCAGGAGTATTCACGCTTCAACTTCGAATACGCTGACGCAGCGATGCTCCAGCAGCACTTCAAGGACGCGGAGATGGAGTGCAAGGCCCTTCTTGAGCAGGGTGACGGCGACGCGCTCCACGAAATGGCGCTTCCCGCTTATGACCAATGCATCAAAGCCTCGCACGTATTCAACCTCCTGGACGCTCGTGGAGTCATTTCAGTAACAGAGCGTCAAAGCTATATCTTGCGGGTGCGTGATATGGCCAAAGCCTGCTGCGCCGCGTGGCTCAGCACCGAGGGAGGAGGCGCATAATGGCGTCATCTATCATTGGCGCGCTGATTGCGGGAATCCCTGCGATCGTCGTCGCCTACCTTGCGCTATGGCGCCATTCAGTGCCGGTGTTCTGGTTCGCTGTGGCATTGATCGTCGTTGGCCTTGGCTACCTGGCCGCGACGGGTGCTACCTCCGACATCGCACAGTTCTTGTTGGGTCAGTCGCCGGCCTCGCACTCTGCAGGCGCCGCGGCTTAACGGTGAAAGAAGATGCCGGAGCTACTGCTCGAGCTATTTTCCGAAGAGATTCCTGCGCGTTTGCAAGCGCGAGCGGCAGGTGACTTGCGCCGCCTTATCACAGATGGATTGAAAGGACGTGGGCTCGACTTTGGCGACGCCGGAGCTTTTGCCACGCCGCGACGGCTGGCGCTCGTAATCGATGGCGTGCCTTCAAAATCACCCGTCTTGTTGGTGGAGCGCAAGGGTCCTCGCGTTGGCGCACCGCAAGCGGCCGTGCGGGGCTTCTTAAAAGCGGCTGGTCTTTCCTCGCTGTCTAAGGCGCTGGTCGTCAAGGACGAAAAAAAGGGCGATTACTACCTCGCGCGCACCAAGAAGCCGGGTCGCAAGGCCTCCGAGATCATTGCCGAGGTTGTTCACGAGACAATTGTGCAGTTCCCCTGGCCGAATTCCATGCGCTTCAACCGGTTCTTGGACGCCGGCAACGGCACCGAACTGCGCTGGATTCGCCCTCTGCATTCGATCATCTGTCTGCTAGGGGGCAAGGTCATACCTCTTGAGATTGCGGGGATCAAAGCAGGCAAGATCACGCGCGGTCACCGTTTCCTTGGCAATGAGCCCTTTGCCGTGACAGGCTTCGCTGACTACCGGGCAAAGCTTCAAAAGCAGAAGGTGATCCTTAATGCGGCCGACCGCGCCGATATTATCGACGATCAAGCACGTGCGCTCGCCAAAGACGCCCGGCTTGCCCTTGTTGCAGACGAGGCATTGTTGGCCGAAAACGCCGGGCTTACGGAATGGCCTGTAGTTCTCATGGGTGCGTTCGACAAATCGTTCCTCGAAGTACCGGCCGAGTGCCTTGTTACGGCGATGAAGATCCACCAGAAGTGCTTCTCGCTGCGCGAGAAGCGCACCAAGAAGCTAGCCAACAAGTTCCTACTCGTATCCAATCTGAAGACAAGGGACGCCGGAAAGAAGATCATTGCGGGCAATGAGAAGGTGATCGCCGCGCGGTTGTCCGATGCCAAATTCTTCTGGCAGCAGGATCTGAAACGCCCGCTGGATGAAATGGCGAACGCGCTCGATGGCATCATCTTCCATGCGAAGCTTGGCACACAGAAAGAGCGCGTGGAGCGCATCGCAGAGTTGGCTTTTCGAATCGCTGGATCAGTGGACGCGGTGCCGGAAGATGCGCGCCGCGCTGCTCAACTTTGCAAGGCCGATCTCGTGTCCGGTATGGTCGGCGAGTTCCCCGAGCTGCAGGGGCTAATGGGCAGCTATTATGCGCGGGCAGCGGGCGCCAAACCAGAGATCGCCCGGGCCATTGAGCTGCACTACAAGCCGAAAGGGGTGGGGGACACGGTACCGAAGGAAGAGGAGGGGGACGCGGTTTCCCTCGCCGTCGCGCTTGCGGACAAGCTTGACACCCTCGCTGGTTTTTGGACCATCGGAGAGAAGCCCACGGGCTCAGGCGACCCTTATCAGCTTCGCCGCGCGGCGTTGGGGGTCATTCGTATCGTGTTGGAGAATGATCTTAGGTTACCCATCGTTTCGACGGTCCTGCCCGCTTTTCGTCGAGCTCGCATTCAAATGATTAGATCTCAACCCAGTCTCCAGATGGAAAAGCTTTCAAGTGCGGAGCTTGACGAACTAGGAATTGATCAGAGCGACCGAGTTTTTACTCCGGAAAGAGCCAAACAAGATCGAGAAAAGTGGTTGAAGAGTCTCAAGGAAAATTCGGAGCCGCAACCGGTTGAGATGTATTTGTCGCGTGATCTCCTCTCCTTCTTGGCCGACCGGCTGAAAGTTCATTTGCGCGAAAAGGGCGCGCCCTACGACCTCATCGACGCCGTCTTTTCGCTCGGCGGGCAGGATGACCTTGCACTCATCGTTAAGCGCGTGGAGGCGCTTTCTGAGTTTCTGCAAACGGAAGACGGCGCCAATCTGCTAACCGGCGTCAAGCGCGCGCAAAACATTCTCACTATCGAGGAAAAGAAAGATAAGACCAGTTACGCTGGTACCTACGATGTGGCCTGGCTCCAAGATAAAGAGGAACTGGCGCTGGCTGCGGCAATCGAGAGCGTCAAGCAGGACACAGACGCTGCCATAAACGTGGAAAATTTTGCCGGTGCCATGCGCGCCCTTGCCGAGCTTCGCGCGCCGGTTGATGCCTTTTTCGAACACGTAACCGTCAATGTCGATGATCCCAAACTGCGCGAAAACCGCTTACGTATGCTTTCAGAGATTCGCGCTGCCACCCTCAACGTCGCCGACTTAACGAAGATCTCAGGATAAGAGCCACTAGTTATTCAACACCCCCGGCCAATTGGCATCGCTCTTTTCCACGTTGTCGGGGATGTTCTTCGCCCATGTGGCGCGCACACGCTTGTCATAGTTCAGATAGAGCTTGCCGTCGTGAATTGTCCAAGCTTGCGGGTCACCTTTAGCCGTATAGCCTTTGGACACAGCCCACGCGCAATATCCGCCATACTGCGGCGCGTACCGTGTCGGATCAGCCAGAAACGCGTCGCGGTTGGCAGCGGTCTCAAAGCGCCAAGTGGCACCCTCGTATTTGACCGGGAAGTTCTCACTTCCCTTTACTGGCTTACCAGCGATGAAGTAGGCAACTGGATCATAGCCGCCTACCGCCACGCCCTTGACGATGCCAGTGTAGATCGGTGGTACTGCTGCGGCAGGCGTAACCTGCGATAGCGTGACTGCAGCAAGCGCGATAACAAAGCTGACAGCAACGCTACTCAAAATGATACGGTTGCGGGGCATGGTAATTTTTCCTTGATAGTTGCTAGAGAGTACGCCGCGCTGCAAGAAGATGTTACGATGCCAAATAAGGTCACATGCGCAATAACCAAAGGAAAAAACGGTATCTGCCGCCTGTTCGTCTATGGCACGCTCATGTCGAAAGCCATCGGCAAGATGGGAAAGGACCAGCGCAACCGGCTACAGCGTGAAGGTTGCAGTCTCGGCGCAGCGACCATGCACGGTGCGCAGCTCTATGATCTTGGACGCTATCCCGGTTTGGTTGAAAGTGGCGACCTGAGTCACATTGTTCATGGCGAGCTGATCGCCGTAGCCAATCCGCACATTACGTTGCGCTGGCTGGATGAATATGAGGGTTTTATCCCCGGCGATCACGACCAGAGCGAGTATATGCGCCTAGAGCGCCAAGTCCGCATTGCAGATGGGAGCGAACTGAGCGCCTTTGTGTATGTCTGCTTGCGTGTTGCGGAGCATCACCGTCTGATCGTACGCGGCCGCTATATGGCGGCGCTGACGCGCCAGCGACAAAATTAGGTTTAGCGGCAAAAGCAATTGGTGGAAGCTGGCTTGCTAACCCCGAACAACCCTCTGGCATTCGGGCACGGCCCCCGCTCGACCGGGCTGCCAGCTTCCGCCTCAATGGTGATACACTAAATGCGTGCCGGCCATTTATCCTGATCCGGGAAATCACTTTAGGTGTTTACAAGCATAAAAGTCCTACAGCTCTTGCTCGTTGGTGGAATCAAGTGTGGCCTGCTGGTAGACCTCGCTAACTGCTAGCCAAACTTCCTCCGCCTCAGCCAAGCGCTTTGCGAGATGCCCGCGTTCGATGCTAGCCGCCTGCGCACGTCTTGCATCACGCTCATAAAGCGCTGGATCTGCTAGAAACTTGTCAAGTTTCGCGATCTCGTTCACGATATTTTCGACCGTCTTCTCTGCCATCAGCATCTCCTTCTTCAAAGGTGCCAGACTGGCGCGGCGGTCAGCGGCGGCGCGACGCTGTTCGGCTCGGCCGATGCGCGCCGAAGTTCCGCTTTCCTTACCTTTCACTTTTGGACCTGTTCCAGCCCCGCGTTCGGCTAATAGCTCAGCTCGGTAGGAGCCAATATCGCCGTCATAGGCGGTCACGGTGCCAGCGCGGGCGACCCACAGCCGATCGGCGCAGGCTCCGACTAGGTGGCGATCGTGACTGATCAGAATTACGGCGCCCTCGTATTCGGTTAGGGCATGTACCAGAGCCTCGCGACTGTCCACGTCGAGATGGTTGGACGGCTCGTCGAGGACCAAGATGTGCGGCCCGTGAAATGTTGCGAGTGCCAGTAAGAGCCGCGCCTTCTCGCCCCCTGATAGGTTGGCACACTTTGTGTCAGCCTTGTCAGCACCGAAACCATAGGCGCCCAGTCGAGTGCGACGCTGCGCTTCTGTCGCATCATGCATCAGATTGAGTATGTAGTCGTAGGGTGTTGCCTGAGGGTTGAGCCCGTCGAATTGGTGCTGGGCGAAATAGCCGACGTCGACGCGCTTGGCGCCGTACACGTTTCCGGATAGCGCCGTAAGCTTGCCGGCAATAAGCTTAGCGAACGTCGACTTGCCATTGCCATTCTGGCCAAGCAGTGCGATCCGATCGTCTCGATCAATGCGCAGGTTCAGGCCGCGTAATACCGGTCTGTTCGGCGTGTAACCGACGGCGGCCTCTTCCAACCGCAACAGTGGGCTGGCCAGAGGCTTCGTAGGCTGCGGCAAGTGGAACGGCGCTACGCGATCTTCAAGCTGCGCTGCTATGGGCTGCATTTTGGCTAGCGCTTTGATGCGGCTCTGCGCTTGTGCAGCTTTTGTGGCCTTGGCCTTGAAGCGGTCGATGAAGGCTTGAATGCGTCGGCGCTCCTCGTCCTGCTTCCTCTTCAACCTTAATTCTAACCGCTGCCTTTCGCGCCGCGCTTCCTCGAAGTCGTCATAGCCGCCCGAGTAGAGCGTCAGCTTGCCACGCTCCAGGTGGAGGATGGAGTTAACAGCACCGTTCAGTAAGTCCCGGTCATGACTGACGATGACAAGTGTGTGGGGATAGGTGCGTAGATAGGTTTCCAGCCACAGCGTGCCTTCAAGATCAAGATAGTTTGTAGGTTCATCGAGAAGCAGAACTTCCGGTTCTCGGAAAAGAACGGCGGCAAGCGCTACACGCATGCGCCAACCGCCTGAGAGTGTCTGACAGGTTTGCTGCTGTGCGTCTTCGTCGAAACCAAGACCGGAAAGGATTTGAGCGGCTCGAGCGGGGGCTGAATGTGCGTCGATGTCGTTCAGGCGTTCGTGGACCGCAGCGATGCGGTCGGGGTCTTGCGCGTGGTCAGCCTCGTCCAATAGCTGCGCGCGCTCAGTGTCGGCCGCTAGCACCCAATCGATGAGGCTATCTTTGCTGCCCGGGGCCTCTTGCGCCACGTATCCGATGCGTGCCGACCGCGGTACGGTCACCGAACCTTTGTCTGCCCCAATATCGCCAGAAATAATCTTGAGCAGCGTCGTTTTTCCGGCACCGTTGCGGCCGACTAGGCCCACCTTATGGCCCGTTGGCAGCCCCACTGTGGCGTCGTCGAATAAGATACGACCCTCAATGCGATACGTCAGTTCATTGATATGCAGCATAATCTGAGGGGATAGCGGGTGGCGCTGACAGTGTCACGCATAGCGATCTATTCAAAACGCGATGTTGAACCGCTTCAAGATAGCGATCATTGCGAAGTAGCAGGCGACTGTCAGGGTGCCAGAGATGAGGAGGCTCGGTGCGAACGTCCAGCCCGCACGGAGTAACAGTGGCAGCGCGATGAACAGCGCCAATGACGGCAGCACCAGCCAGAAAATGCTACTCGCCAAGTTCGCGACCTTTTCGGCATTGCCTGTATCGAGATAAAGCCAGATCATTGCCAGTACCGACGTCAACGGAATGGATGCCAGGATCGCGGCAAACAAAGAGCTGCGCTTGGCGACTTCGGCGATGGCGACAACG
>JAUVPN010000227.1 GCA_030598645.1 Hyphomicrobium sp.
CAGGAACGCGGCAACGAGTGTTGCGGCGCCCGCGCCCAGCAAGACATCTCGGCGCCCAATAACCCTGATACGTTTACGATCCATCATTGCGGAACTGCCGGGTGTAGTTACTGTCGCTAACGATACCGGGAACAACCAGCCAGGAACAAGGCGCCATGTCGAAACTTGATCGCAGAGAATTTGGGCAACTCATCGGCGGTGCGGGCCTCATTGCGACGAACACGGTACTCTTTGGCAATATGGTGATTGCGAAAGGGGCAGCCAAGGTTGTTGTTATTGGCGGAGGGGCCGGTGGGGCCACCGTTGCCCGAATCCTCAAAAGCGGAGACAGCCAACTAGACGTAACACTCATCGATGCGCAGCCGACCTATACCACATGCTTCAATTCTAACCATTATCTTGGGGGCTTCCGGACCTTTGCGTCCCTGCAACATTCGTATAACGGGTTGCGTAAACTGGGAATTGATGTGGTGATCGACACTGCATCGGACGTCGATGCCACTAAAAAAACCGTGAAGCTTCAGAGTGGTGCCGTGCTCAATTACGACCGGCTTGTGATTTCACCCGGCATCGGTTTCAAATTTGACACGATAGAAGGGTACTCGCCCGCGGCCGCCGAGATCATGCCGCATGCCTGGACTGCTGGGGAGCAGACGCTGCTCCTGATGCAACAACTTGAGTCGATGGACGACGGTGGCATTGTGGTGATGGCCGTTCCCACTAATCCCTATCGCTGCCCGCCAGGCCCTTATGAGCGCGCGTGCATGATCGCACATTTCCTCAAAACAAAAAAGCCCAAGTCCAAGCTAGTTATCTTCGATGCCAAGCGAACGTTCTCTAAGCAAGCGGCATTCGAAGAGGCGTTCCGCGAGTATTACGAAGACATCATCGACCTGAACATGACCAATGAGATTGACGATTTCCGGGTGGTGAAGGTCGATCCGCAAACAATGGAGGTCGTCACCGCGGCGGGCATAAGAATCAAAGCGAACGTGGCCAATATAATTCCTGCGCAGAAGGCGGGAGACATTGCTCATAGGGCAGGGTGTGCAGACGGGGACTGGTGCCCTATCCATCCAGCACGATTCACCTCGACCAAGATAAAGGACGTTTACGTGGTGGGTGATTCATCGATCGCGGTCGAGATGCCGAAGTCGGCCTTCTCCGCCAATAGCCAAGGAAAAGTCGTGGCAGCCGACATTCTTGCTGACCTTTTGGGCACAAAGAGGTTTCCATCGCGTTTCCGCAATACGTGCTGGTCGTTGCTTGCAGAAGATAACAGCATCAAGATAGGCGCGAACTATCGTCCTGCCGAAAAGGACGGCAAAGAATTCCTCGCGGCAAGCGGAGGATTTGTATCGCAACGGTCGGAGAGCGCCGAGGTGCGCAAGCAAAATTATGAGGAAAGCATCGCTTGGTATCAGGCGATCATTTTAGACGCGTTCAATGAAAAGGCATCTCTGTCGCCGAAAGGCTAGGCCGTTATCGCGTCGGTCCGGGTTGGTTGGTGGGCGCGGGCAGCGAGCCGAAGTAGGCAGCTAGTGCAGCCATCTGCTCGTCATCCAGCGATCTCGCAACAGAAACCATCACGGGGTTCGGCTTGTGCCCATCCCGATAGGCCACGAGCAGTGCGATGAACTCCTCTTGGGATTTACCGACAATGGACGGAATGGCGCCGGTGGCGCCATCGAGACGGTGACAGGACGTGCATTCCCGAGCGAGGTGCCGCCCGTAAGCTGTCATTTCTTCCAAGTCCCCGGCGGCTGCAGCAAATGTCATAATGAGCGTCGCCGCTGTTGATGCCAGGAAGCCGGTTTTGGTCATGTTGTCGCTGCTCCAATGTCTCGGCTCTCGCCCGAAAGTAGTGGAGGTGGTTCGACCCCACGCCTCTCCCAGGGGGAGGAACGGCTTTATAATAGACACATCTTTTTGGAGGGGGCATGGTGCCTGCCGGCTGCCAGCCCACAGCCAATGACCCCTTTTCAAATCGACGCTAACGTTTTACGCCAACCAAATGTGCCGCGATCTACCTTTTTGTGCTTTCTGAGCGCGGCTAGGGCACGACCTATGGAGGCAGTATAAGATGGTCGAGTTCCTAGTTTTTCTCGGGCTGATTGTAGTCGGTGTCGTCGCGCTTGGCATGTACAAGGCGCCGATGTGGGCATGGGCATTAGGCGCAGTAGGCGCCGCCTTGTTTTGGCAGTCTGGGATTGCCGGCACCCTTACAAATCCGGCGCCCGGTCTCATTGGCTATCTCCTCTGGTTCACCGCTGTCGTCTTCGGTCTTCTGTCCGTGCCGGCCATTCGCCGCGTCGTCCTGATCGGACCGGCGTTCAAGTTGATTAAGGGCGTGCTGCCGAAAGTCTCCGATACCGAAACGCAAGCGCTGGAAGCTGGCACCGTCGGATTTGACGCGGAGCTGTTTACCGGGACGCCCGACTGGGACAAGCTAAGGTCTGTCGCACCCGTCGTTCTATCCCCCGAAGAGCAGGCCTTTCTGGATGGTCCCACCGAAGAGCTCTGTGGCCTGATTAACGACTGGCAGGTCCGCCACACCGAGGCAGAGGTGCCCGAGAAGCTTTGGGACTTCATCAAGAAGCGCGGCTTCCTCGGGATGCTGATCTCCAAGGAGCATGGCGGCCTCGGATTCTCAGCCCAAGCTCAATCGCTCATAATTGGCAAGATCGCCTCACGCTCTCCGGACGTTGTCACCATCGTCATGGTGCCGAATTCTTTGGGGCCGGGTGAACTGATTGAGAAGTACGGAACTGAAGAGCAAATGGCACATTACCTGCCGCGTCTGGCGAACGGTGATGAGGTTCCCTGCTTCGCATTGACTGGTCCTGCCTCGGGTTCCGACGCGGCGACCATGCGCGATATCGGAATCGTCACGCGTGGCCAGCATGACGGCAAGGAAGTCTTAGGCATTCGCCTAACGTGGGATAAGCGCTACATAACATTGGGACCCAAGGCGACGCTCCTTGGTTTGGCGTTCAAGCTGTTTGACCCCGATGGAATGTTGGGCAAGGGAGAGGACATTGGCATTACCGTTGCGATGATTCCGACGACGCATCCCGGCGTCAACATTGGTCGCCGGCATCTGCCCTCCGGCGCTGCTTTCCCCAACGGCCCCAACTGGGGGAAGGACGTCTTCATTCCAATCGATTGGGTGATCGGTGGGGAGAAGATGGTGGGCCAGGGTTGGCGCATGCTCATGGAGTGCCTGGCGGCTGGCCGCGCCATCTCTCTACCATCTTCAGCGACAGCGGGCACGAAGGCGATGCTGCGCTTTACCAGTGCCTATGGGCGCATTCGCAAACAATTTGGGCTTCCGGTAGCGCGCATGGAGGGTATCGAGGAGCCACTCGCGCGCATGGCCGAGAGTGCCTACTCTTGTGAGGCGGCGAGGGCGGTGACGGCTTCTATGGTTTCGCGCGGCGAGCGGCCCTCGGTTCTCTCCGCCTTGATGAAATACCAGACGACAGAGCGAATGCGCCAGTGTGTCAATGACGCCTTCGACGTGCACGGAGGCCGCGCGATTTGCGATGGCCCGTCGAATTACCTGCAATCGGCCTACCAGATGGTCCCGGTGGGTATAACAGTGGAAGGCGCCAATATCCTGACGCGAACACTTATCACCTTTGCGCAAGGGGCGCTGCGCTCGCATCCCTATCTATTCGACGAAATCCATGCGGCGCAGGACATGGATACTGAGCTCGGACAAGAGAAATTTGAACGAGCATTCAGCAACCACATCGCATTCTCGGTTTCTAACGCCTCTGGAGCTTTCTTCCATAATTTAACAGGCGGCCACTTCGGCACTCAGCCTGAACATGTCGCCGGCTTAGCACATTGGTATCGCCAGCTTGGACGCGCCAGCCGCAACTTCGCGTTCGTCGCAGATCTAGCTGTCGTCGCCCTTGGTGGCGGCCTAAAAACGAAGCAAAAGCTTACCGGACGCCTAGCAGACGCGCTCTCAGAATTGTTCTTTGTCGGGTGCGTGTTGAAGCGCTTTGAGGATGACGGCAAACTGTCGAGCGATAAGGACATCGTGGCGTTTGCCGCGGCCAATGGGCTATACCGCTTCCAAGAGGCAATGCGCGGTTTCATAGACAATTTTCCCGTTGCGCCTTTACGCTGGTTGATGCGAGCTGTGGTCTTCCCGTTAGGCAGGCCGTATCGGCCGGCCAGTGATGAGTTGGGGCACCGGGTGGTCAAGCTTGTGCTACAGGCACCAGAGGTGCGTGACCGCCTGACGCGTCATATTTACGTTTCGCAGGACGTCGACGACCCGACAGGTTTGCTTGAGGTCACGCTGAGAAAAGTCATCGCGTCAGAGGAGGCCGAGAAAAAACTCGAACGCTCAATACGCGCTGGGACCGTTCGCCGCTATCACGGGATGGACTGGATCGGAGACGCGATTGCCAAAGGGATTTTGACCGAAGGCGAGGGCCAGATGTTGCGTGAGGTGGAAGTGCTTACCGCTCGCGTCATTGCTGTCGATGATTTTGACCCTGCAGAGGTGAAGCCTCACTACCCGAGCGTAGGGCACAATTCGCGCCGCGCAGAAAGTGCTGCCGCAGAATAATGCTACTTGAGAGAGGTTTCTGGTCGCTCCAGTGTATCGAGATCGATCCGGCACCCCGCAAAGAGGTTCGTGAATGTTC
>JAUVPN010000223.1 GCA_030598645.1 Hyphomicrobium sp.
CACGGTGGGGCATGCTCAAAAAGGTCTGCACTCGGAGGTTAACCGGACATTGCTGACGGCCGGTTTCATGTCCGCTTTCGGGGGTAAAGCGGACATCGGTAACGCCCGCTCAAATGTCCGCTTTTGACCCAAAGCGGACATCGAGGGTCAGACACAAGAATGCGCCGGACTCTAATCTAGGAATTGGTGTCGGTGCGTGGGGCAGACCCCATGATCAAGTCGCACGCAACCGACGGGACGCTCTCAAAACGTCACCTTGGTCCTCACGCCAGCGATGACAGCGGTATCGAAGGCTTTGACGCTCGGTTGTACGACCTGCAAATCCGCCGTAACGGCGAGCCACGGTGTCAAGCCGAACTTGTAATAGACCTCGAGGCCTTGCACATCACGAAGAGGCAGATTGATTGTGTTCAACAGCTGCTTAAAGTTGTCGCTTAGTCCCGTGTAGAAATAGCCCACGCCGAAGCCGTCGTGCTCGCGTCCAGGGATCAACCCACTGGCGGTCAAGCCAACGGTGCCGATCCAATTGAGGGGATTTGGATCATCATCGGCAATACCCAGTTGCGCGAAAAGTTCAACGTTCCGCTTGGGATTGGCGGAGTCCATCCAGAGCTTCTGACTGAGGATACCGGCCATCGCCCACGACCCCGTCACCTCTGCAAACTGGAGGCCTTGGCCAGGAATGAAAATGATGCTGGAGGGATCGATAGAGTCGAACTCACGCGTATTATAGATCCCCACGATCGATGTGTACCCAGGGAGCCCGTGAATTTTGTGAAAGAATTTCCAGAGGCCCACGATTGAAGTACCTTGGTCGAAAAGATCTTCAACACCGAGTGTGGTCGAATAGTCTTTGGTGTCGAGGACGGCAAGCACACCCTGAATCTCGTGGCCCTTGGTCTTGAGGATGCTGGCACCAGGTATGGATAAACCCGAGATAGGCCTGCCGAAATTGAGCGGAATGATAAGCGATGCGTTCATGAATTTATCGACGCCTCTGCCCCCGTGATAGATCTGATCCCACAAATCGACCAAATTGAACTTGCCTGCGGAGACAGCCCATCCGCGGCCTATCTGTTGGATAAAGCTATAGTTGGTGACGGCGACGACGGGCGGGTCATCGGGCGGAATCAGCAGCCTGTTGTTGGGTGGTGCGAGCCCCACGAACGGGTTGATGGTGTCGCCGAAACGCGTTTCTGCATGAATTGAGAAGACGAAACCCTTCCAGCCGAATTTGTCACCGATGATCGTGATGTAGGCGTCACCAACCCCGCCATACTCCCATTCTCCCCGGTGATCCGGCGGACCGCCGCTCGTGATCCCTTGGTAGAAGTGCGTCGATTGGATGTCCACGATGATGCCGCGTTGGGCAAGCCGGGTGCGCGCACCACGCCAATCGCCGAAGAGCTGGGCGCGCTCATGCAGGCTGGTATGCTCCGTGTGGTGCTCCTGCGCATGCGCGTGCCAGCATGTCCCCACGAGTGCGAGTAGAACGGCAAGCGATCCTGCGCCCCAATCAGTCGCAAACCTGCGCATCTCAATCCCCCAGTGCCCCCGGCTGACAATTCGATGAGTTTCGCACCGGTCTTAGGTGCAGCGGGCCCCGTGCAAGGCACGCGAGTCACCGCGTATCTGCTTAATGTGTATCAGAAACAGGCACGAGGCCTGGGGGGACTGCCTTTCGAAGTCCTCAGATGGCCTAATTTATTCATTCCGTGACCAGAGAGTCACAATCCCGCCGCCGAGGAATGCGTACGGGCGGATGGCATTCCAGTGCCTTCGCCAGCTTTCAATCAGAGTTTGAGCCGCATGGTCGGCCAATGTCCGCTTTTGGGGGTAAAGCGGACATTTTCAGAGGCGGCTGCAAAGAGCGGCAACTGCAACTCTAGAGGCTCTATAAAGGAGAGAGGCCGCCCGAATTTGGCTCTGCGACGCTGGAGGTTTGGCCGGTGCACGAGGGGCTCTTCCTAACCCGTCGTCACCTTCGGCGTCTTAAGATCCGCTTGTGCGTGATCTTGTTCATAGGTCTGCTTGCAATTGGTGCGTCACCTTTGCTCCTGCGTGATCAAGCGCCGGGGACGACGGCGAAATAGGAGAGGGCGGCACCAAGCACCAGCGCGATCACGGCGCTCGCCGCCACCACGTTGGTGTTGCGCGAGTATCGTTCTGCCATGGTCTGAACGAACCCTGGCGCCGCAATGCGAACGATCCCTCTGAGAATGGAAAGCCATCCAATGACTGTGATGATCACGGGCCAACGCCACTCCCATACATTGTGGAAGCAGACGATGAGAAGGCCGACCAGCAGAGCCAGCGTTCCAAACAAAAAGATCTGGGACGGACTTGCCCCGAAATCGGCAACGAGTTGGCGGTAGTGCTCCAGATTTATGAGGATGCCGATCCCGACAACGAGCATAAAGGGACCGATGATCTGGGCCAGAAGTATGGACGTCTCCATATTGGGTCTCCTCGCGCCGTGGAGCACAGGGCCGCCTTCAGTGCGCCCAGAGCGGCAAATCCGAAACCGCGAGCAACAGCCTGCGCTGCCAGATCGCGATGTTGTAGACTGCGAACGCTTGCAAAAACTGCTCGACACTAAAGCGCAGGCTAATGCACTAAACTTATCAACGGACACGCGTCCGCCCTTGATCTAGCGCAACGTGTTCGGAGGACGCGATTGCTCCTTCGGGTAATGGGCTGACGTGCTGCGGCCTTCGGACGCAAATCGGTTCAGGGCGTGCACTCGCGTCTCGGTGATCTCGCGAAGAACGCAGACCTGTCGAAGTTCATTCTCTAAGTCGGGTGCAAGAGCGCGTGTGTGCGGCGCAAAAAAGAAACTCGGCTCGCGCCGTGCAGATCATTGTTCGATAGCGCTCTCGAGTGAATGTCCGCTTTTGGCACTTAGCGGACATAAAGTCGGCCTTCGAGAATGTCCGCTTTTGGGGGTAAACCGGACATGCAGCCGCTTCATATTCGTGCCCGCACGAGCTGCCGCAGGTCTGCTCGGCCTCAGTCCCACAGCCCCTCAAAGCGGTGGCCCGCCACGCGCGTGTAGCGCGTCGTATGTTTGGGATCGCGGTGGCCGAGGAAATCCTGGGTCGTACGGAAATCCACACCCTTGTTGGCGAGGTAGTAGCCGGTCGAGTGCCGTAGCATGTGGGGATGGACATGCCCGAGCTTCGCGCGGTTCCCGGCTCCCTTGATGATGTAGTTTACCGCCTGGCGGGTCATGGGCACCAGTAGCCTCCCCCACGAAGCGATGCAGTTCCTAAGTTAGGATCCGGCGCGATCCGCTCTTTGGCCCTCAATGTCCGCTTTGGGTCAAAAGCAGACATTGAGGCGGGCACCGGGGATGTCCGCTTTACCCCCAAAAGCGGACATTCTTCGAGGCGGCGTCAATGTCCGCTAAGTGCCATAAGCGGACATCAGAATATTCCCGCCTAACGGGTGCACCACCGCATCGGAACAGTGGCTTGATTTCTATGAATTACACGCGAGCCGATTGGGCTGGGCCCCAATACCGGCCCCAACAATAGACCGGGTATGGAAATTGCTGCGGTAGCTCACACATGACGCGCTGCATTATTTCTTACTAACTTATGGTCGCCTGGCACCACTCGTAATGAGAATTGGGCAAGGATGAGTGTGAAACTAAAGCCGCCGCATGGGGTGTAAGCCTAAGCCGGTAATGGCATTGACGTCTGCTCTCCCACTCATTCTCCCCGGAAATAACTCGTATCAGCTGCTCCGCATATTTTCTCAACTGGGCCCTCCAAGTCACAGTTGGGTGGTCCGGCCATGCTAGATTTCGAGTGACGAGGGAGTGCGAGTCGAACGAGCCGGGGGGTTCGACATGATCACGCTGACGATGGTTTTGTGCCTTCTCTCAAGTCCGACAGACTGTCGGGAAAGCAAGCTCCAGTTTGCGCCACAAGGCTTGTCTGTTTATGCCTGCGCCATGAAGGGCCAGGCTCAGATCGCCGATCCAAAAAAGAACCTCCTGCGCGAGGGAGAATTCGTTGCGCGCTATCGCTGCGAGAAAGCTGGAATGTTCGCGAAGATATGAGGCGACGGCTTAGCGGGCGATTGTTTTATCCCTATCACCTCAGCCGCGGTTCACACGGCGGCCTACGAATTGACTGATCTCGTCATCTGAAATCGCACCTCTGCTTGTTCCACCATCAAGTACTCGGCGCTCATTTTTGCCGCTGCCGCACTCCACTTCTAATGTCCGCTTTACGCCCGAAAGCAGACATTTTCAGATGCCGAGCTGATGTCCGCCAAGTGCCAATAGCGGACATTGGATTGCGCTGGCGGGCTAATCGCCGACCAACCGCGGCTACTTCATCCGAAACGGGCGTCGGTTCGACGTGCAAACCACCGCCCGTGACTACCACCCGTCCCTTCGGCGAGGGACGGTCTCCTGGGGGAGAACCCAAGAAAGTGTGGCTTCAAATACATACCGACGCCCAGCATTAGCTGATTTGAGAAAAGTCAAATACCAGTGCGACAATTCCGCAATTTCTCGAGCAAGCGCCGCGAGCGATTTCGGGAACGCCCGAGGCGACCTTCATGTCTGCTGAGTTCAAAAAAAACGAACGTCAATTCATGCGGAGGCTACAGAACCCGCCAACTCGAACTTCTATAGATCAGCAGCACTTGCAACGATGGATTAGAACAGGAAGCCGACAACGGCGTCTAAGACAATCATGGGGCCAAACAGCATCAGCGCGACCTTCAAGGCGATACTGCCGCTGCGGTCTTGCGCGAAATTGG
>JAUVPN010000172.1 GCA_030598645.1 Hyphomicrobium sp.
CCGAGCGTACTGCCAGCATACCCCCCGGTACTTTGGTTTCACGCGCTAAAGTCGTGATTGAAGCAATTGAAGGGCCACCAGAGCGGTCCCTCCGCTTCTGGGGCTAAAAGGCGGACATCCAAAATGCTTGCCTTCATGTCTGCTTTTGGGTCCAAAGCGCACATTCGCGCCCTTGGTAGCGATGGGAAGCGTTCCATCGGGCGCAGCTTCTACTCCGGCCGCCGAAGTGCCTCGACCGCGCTGCCTCCACTGAGCAACGTGGAAAGCTTGGCGATTGAGCTAAGTTGACGCACTCGACTCTAGGCCGCAATCGGCAGCTCAGCTTCCTTTCTTGTTTGTTGAGTGCTTTCAATGTTCGTGGCGCAAGTAGCCGCGACCGGCTCGACGTATAGCTCGCCATCGCGCCACACGCATACGTACTTCTCCGGCTGTGCGAGTAGATCAATGAGATTGAATAGCATCTTTCCTTGCTCCGTCGCTGGGGGATAGCTCGCCAATCGCCATCCAGTGTATTGGCAACGACGTTAAGGTTATTCTGAACGCAACACCCCATCTATTCCGCAGGGAACACCCCATCTCGGATATTGGCCGTGATCACACACTGTCGGCGAGGGCGCGCGCGGGCGCCACTTAGTTCTGTCTCTATGGCCTCGCGCTCGGTCTGCTCCGCCTCCAGTGCGCTCATCCGTTTGCGCAGCCCCACCAGCTCTGTGATGAGCTGCTCATTTGTTTTCTTTTGATCGTCCATCGTGAGCTACTCGAAATAGACGAAAACCTGCTACGCGGTATGCATTGTCAGTCTCAGAAACCGGCAATGTCTTTTTGTGTAGTAAATAATTTTGGCATGTATCCCATCCTGGCGCGAGTAGTCACTGCATCCTTGATGCCCAGAACTGGTAAGATCATTCGCGCCGAGATTTCTGTGAAATGGCCAAAGCCGCCCCAATCCCAAGGTGATTGTTCCGCGTCATTACCTGAGCCACTTTGTCCTTATCGTCCTTACGATCAGGCAGCGCCGGCCGCCTTCCATTTGATTGAGCAGCCAACGGAGGGGACCTGATGCCGAGGCCCTCCGCCCGTCTCAGCGATAAGCTGCATGGCCTCGAAGAGCTCGCATTTGGCGCTCGGGTGCGCCGGCCTTGTTCGGCTCTCATCGAGGCGACCGCGATACTGTAATTCCAGACGGTCGTTGAAGCCGAAGAAATCCGGAGTACAGACGGCGCCGTAGACCCTAGCAACGTGCTGGCTTTCATCATGGAGGTAGAGAAAGGGGATAGCGTGCTGGTTGGCAAACGCACGCATGCTCTCAAAGGAATCTTCGGGATAAGTCAGCGCGTCGTTGGAGCAGATGGCGACGCTTGTCACGCCTAGGCGCTTGAGGTCGTTGGCGTCCCTGACGATGCGGTCTATGACCGCCTGCACTTAGGGACAATGATTGCAGATGAACATCACCAGCGTGCCCTGCTTGCCCTTGAGATCATCAAGGCTGTAAGTCTTTCCATCCGTTGCTGGAAGCGCGAAATTCGGTGCCTTCCAGCCGAAGTCACATTTGGGCGGGGACTGTTCGGCAATTGTCAGAGTTCATTTTGTGAAATTCGGCTTAGTGATATTGAGGTATTGGGTTACACCACCTCTTCAAGGGCACGCCTGCTATGATGTCGGCAGGAGGAAATCTTTTGCTATTTGCGGTCGGACTAAAGCTAAGGGGAAAAAACGACCACCTCGTCGTCGATGGGGAAGATGCGCTCATCGCCGCCCTCAAGGCCAAGGCACAATACCCCGAAGCGTTGATTACGTATGTGCGCCGGCAAAACCGCCGGGGTGATGCGCGTCACCCGGCTCAAACGCTTGCCAAAGTTACAGGGCGATCGTAAGCGCACCGGTTGGCGTTGGTCACACAAAAAGGGCGCGCGGCCGGTGGCGGCCGGCGCCCAAAGTCGCCACGGCCTTTTGGGGGGAAGGCAACTTCCGCAGGGAGGGGCGGCAGGTGGCTGCCCTTAGGTTCGCTGGGCCGTCCTGGAGCGTTACAGTTGGCGCACGCGGCCGTCGCCAATGCAACGCCACAGCTCCGGCGCTCTTCGCATGAAGCCAGAAAAGATGCGTACACCTTGAAAACGATCAGCGCGCGGCTCAACACGCTGAACCTCAAACGTTCGCGCATGCGGGTGACGTGAATTCGGAGCAGCGTGAGTACGGAGCAACCGCTCGGCGATGAAAGGGAGCTGGTCATGCAATATTGAGCAGCAAGCGCCGATATCAACTCACGGTGATTCATTTGCGGGCGCGGTCAATCGCTGACGCGTCTAGCGGTAAACATGTGTGACTCATTCAGCGGCAGGAACGTTAGCGTATCGATCCGGCTTGGCTTTGTTGTTTCGTCTTGTTAAACGGACACGCGACAAGTTATTCGCTCGACGGGACCGGGGGGAAGCGAAAGTTATAGCGAATGCATCACCGGAATATCCTGCCGGCGATGAGGGGTGCTCGGGGAAAAACGATGACTAGCACGGTAGCAACGGCGACTGCCGCGGCAAGCGCCAGATGGAAAGCGTTCTTTAACAATGGCGATGCGGCTGGCTGCGCCTCTTGCTACGAGGAGCGCGCCAAGATGGTTGCCACGCCGTTTGGAACCTTTGTGGGCCGGGGGGAAATTGAGGCCTTTTGGAGTGATTTGATCGATGGCGGGTTCGCCGACGTTCAATATGTCGATCCAAAGATTGCAGTGATCGACGATCGCTCAGCGCTGCTGACATCAAAGTGGACAATGAACATGGCGCACGGAATTATCACACGGGAATTATGGGTGCTTCAGGCGGACGGAACTGCACTCCTTAGAGAAGATCACTTTGAGGCGCTTAAGTAGAGCGCTTCGGCATTCTCATCCGCTCTTTAAAACCGAGCAGCTCTTCTGGCTTATGCGCTGTCTGTTGGTACCCACAAGATAAAGACCGTGCCGGCAATGGCCGCCAGCGTGACTAGCGAGAGTAGAACGGGGCGCGTTGCCCCAACGGTCAAAGCCGTGAACGCAACCGAGCCCCAAGCCATCGCCAATGCGAGGGACTTTACCGCGGGGCGGATTGCACGCTTGTGCTCAAACCGGCGCGCCTCGACGAGCGCGGCCTGAAGCAAGGGGAGACGCTGTAGCCACGCGTAGAGTCTGTCGCTCGAACGCGCAAAGGCCCACAAAGCAACCAGCAAGAAGGGCGTTGTTGGCAAACCCGGCAGCACGGCCCCGGCTACAGCCAAGGCCGTTGCGATAGATCCGATTAGCACTAGAACCATCCGCGTCATTGAGCGTGCGCTTCGTTTCTAAGCCTGCATTCTAAATCCCGGCACGTCTGCGTATGGCGGACAAGGCTCCGATGTTGCCGATGTGCTCCAAAGATGGGTCCTCTCGCTACTTATTATCTACCTGCGACGATTGAGAGGCGCGCTTTAGATGCTCGGCGATCTTGGCGCGGATGCGCTCATCACTTTCGCGCTGCGATTTCCGGCGCAGATAAAGTCCATAGGCCATGAGGGCGACACCGGCGATAAAGACGGTGATAGAGCCTATCGACACCATGTTTTGCCAAATGTTGCCCCCCTTAAAAAGCGGCGCGATAAAGCCAAAGACGGCGATCGCTAGGCCGAAGCCGATCTCGATAGAACCATCCTCCGATAACATCGCACCCCCTCGTCAAGCCCCGCGCCCCTCCTTCGTGACCCCTACAAGTCCGCATCGAGGCGGTGCCGCCCTTAGCAAGACTATTACACCGTCGAAATGCGAAGTCAGCGTACCGGAGGAGAACCTTAATTCGGCCTTTGACGGTTCGATCCCGTCCGGACCTACCAGGAATCGCGGTCTTTTGCGACTTCTGTTGAACCACCTCAGTGTTATCGGGGGCAATGACGGGCAATCTGCTTGTTAAGGATTCTGCTGGCGGTAGGCCAATCTGTCCGAGGCGTCTGTTTTGGTTGCGAAAGCGGAACGATTGAGACAGCGCGAGCGGGTGGCATAACAAACTTTGGCCTCTGCATCTCTTTTGTGGAGTATGCAGGACTGCGGTTTATGCTCAGTGTGTAATGACGACAGTAGATCTTGCGGAAGGTGGTACTACGTCTTCTTCTTTTTCAATGTCTTCTTCGACTTCCTCTTCGATGGCTTCGCCTTCGATACCTTTCGCTTCGATGCCTTTTTCTTCGACGTCTTTTTCTTCGATGGCTTCGCTTTCGAGGCCTTCCTTTTTGATGGCTTCTTCTTTGACGTCTTCCTATCTGGTCTCTGAGTGGTGGCAGACGCCCCAAGTGATCTGATTTCATCTAGCGTGAGTGATGCTGGATCTCGCATCGCCTTGGAAGCAATCGCACCGATACGCTTTGAGGTCCTCTCGTTCTTGGCCGTAGGCATGTTGAGTTTTCCTTTTGCGGATTGGGAGTTAGCGGAAGCTGTCCGACCGTTTCTAATCAACCCATTCGTCAAGCGCTCCACACAATAGCGCAATGACACAGCATCAACAAAGTGCGCCCGAGCGCGTCGACGATATCAGCAACATCAAAGGAGTGCCGAAGAGGTGGGGCGGAGCATGAAAAGGAGGCAGAACACTCCGCTCAGATGTTAGCAGCCGACCAGCCCATAGCGAAATTGGCGTCAGGCCAACCGAGCTGGCAGGGGTTCCATAAGCGATAAATGGCGGCGCTAGGTCTCTCTTCTCCCTTTCATCATTCTTGCGGCTAGCCTTCGAGTCTCCCGTCCGGAGGGTCCTCCAATGCCGTCCGTTTTTCTTCCAGAGAGTTACGTTTCACATCTCACCAAGACGGCGGCTGGATGCGGATGTCCGCGTTGGGTGGGAAGCAGACGTGCGCTTAGCAGCGCGGGACGACCGCACTCGATATCTCGCGCCGTCCGTCCTCCGGGACAGATTGGTCTGTGGAAGGTGCTGCCCGCACTCGTTCGAATCTGAGCCGACGGTGTCATGCGTCTCTGCGAGTCCATCCAAGTTTTGGTTGGCCAAAGCACGCGCCGCTGCTGCGTTGTCTAGCCATGCAACTAGACTGGAATCGTTCCAGAACATAAATGTTGACTTTAGCGATCAAGATTGAGAAACACTGTCGGCAGTTTGGGTTCCAGTTCGTTTCTCTGGGGGAGGGGCTCAACCTTGCGACGTCGAGGTCCGCCGAGGGGGAAAGATGGCGTTCTGTCTGCTTCGTTGCACACCGCCCAGCGGGGGCCGCGTCACACATTTCAACGTCGCGCTTGCTGCCAACCCGCTCGCAATCTGGGCTACAGCGGCACTCTTGCTCATTTCCAGCGGATTGGCTCACGCGCAAGAGGCAACTTCCCCATAGCGCGACAAAAAGACTGACACAGCAGCCCCACCACGGAGGAAAGCGGGCAGGCGGCAACAGCGCCGGCCGGCGGTGGCGCTGAACTGCAAGAGGTGGTCATAAAGACTGAGGACGCCACCGGCGAGCCATCGGACACCGATGCAGACCAGCCTGCTCCACAAGTTGCTACACAACAACCTGTTGTTGCACCACAACCGGTGGCACCGCCGTCTCCCGATACCGGCGAGCCCATAGCAAGCACCGTTGAAAGCGTAATCTTCGATGCGCCTGTGGAAGGCGAGCGCAATAGAGACGACCATGTGCACGATCGTTTCATCGAGTCCGCCATCAGCGGGCGCACGCTCCGAGTGGCGGATCGAGCAAGAAGTCATCATGACTTTTCTCCAATCAGCAACGCGAAGGGCCTCACCGCTAGCCCACTCCGCGATAAGACGACTATTGTTTACGCTAGAAGTAAAGATTAAACTTAGTTTCAGTATGGCTCGCGTGCTGAGCCGCCTTAGAGGGCGTACTGCGAAAGAATGTCTTCCAGCGCCGTGGGCTCTAGCCCGAGGTCCTCAAACGTTAATGCGGATCTGGCGACCACGTTATCGCGCTCCATCAGCACCACTTGCGCCCGCGTGATGGGTGGGGAGGGAAGGATCGCGGCAACCGCGCTCAAAGCCTTCCAAGTTACAAACGGCAGCGGCAGCAGGAGCCGCCGCCGTTTCATATGATCCAGCAAAAGCTCGATGAGGGCGCGATAGGTGTAGGTCCGCGGGCCACCAAGCTCGTAGGTTTTCCCCTGCGACACAGGATCCTGCAAAGCTTTCAGCGCGGCCTGCGCAACGTCTCCAACATAGACCGGCTGCAGCTTCGTGCGACCTTGGCCGAAGAGAGGCAACACGGGCGAGACCCTGACTATGTTCGCCAAC
>JAUVPN010000042.1 GCA_030598645.1 Hyphomicrobium sp.
CTAAAACGCGCCATGCGGTGGGACGAGGAACGTTTTGGCCGCGAGTACGATCTTGAAGTGTTTAACGTCGTCGCCGTTTCCGATTTCAACATGGGCGCGATGGAGAACAAGGGGCTCAACATCTTCAACGATCGCCTGATTCTTGCATCACCCGATTCGGCTACGGATACGACCTTTGAAGCTATTGAGAGCGTCGTTGCGCACGAGTACTTCCACAATTGGACCGGCAATCGCATTACTTGCCGCGACTGGTTTCAACTCTGCCTCAAGGAGGGATTGACCGTCTTTCGCGATCAAGAGTTCTCCGGGGATGAGCGCTCTGAAACCGTACAGCGCATTCTCGACGTGCGCCGTCTCAAGTCGCTGCAGTTCACCGAAGATGCTGGCCCCTTGTCACACCCTGTTCGGCCTGAGAGCTACATCGAGATCAACAACTTCTACACGGCCACCGTCTACGAAAAGGGCGCCGAACTTGTGCGCATGATCCAGACGATTCTCGGTCGCGAGAGTTTTCGGCGAGGAATGGACCTCTATTTCAATCGCCACGACGGACAGGCAGCAACGGTCGATGAGTTCATCGCTTGCTTTGAGGATGCAAGCGGAACAAACCTTACGCAGTTTAGACGTTGGTATTCCCAGGCGGGCACACCGGAGCTTGTATGCTCGCTTCGCTACGATAAGGCGAAGAGGCAGGCCAACCTAGACGTGGAACAGTTACTCCCACCGACCCCCGACCAGCCCCACAAGAAGCCTCTTCACATTCCTTTAAAAATTGGCCTGCTCGGTGGCAACGGTCACGATGTGGCATTGAAACTCGAAGACGGCAAGGAACTCGACGATGGCGTGCTTCCCATTACCAAGCGCAAGCAATCCTTCCGCTTTACTAACGTGCCAAACCGTCCTGTGCCTTCATTGCTACGTGGGTTTTCCGCGCCGGTGAATTTGACAATCAACCTATCCGATGACTACGTCGCATTTCTTATGGCTAACGACGCGGATCCGTTTAATCGTTGGCAGTCAGCCAACAACTTCGCCACACGAACTCTTGTCGAGAACGTTCGGCTTCTGGCAAAAGGCAAGCGCGCGTCCAAGGGGCAGCTATACGCCACAGCCCTAGGCGCAATCGTCAGGAACGATACATTAGAAGCGGCCTACCGCGCCGAGTTGCTCAGACTGCCTTCTTCGTCCGATATTGCACGCGTCATCAGTAAAAACGTCGACCCAGCGCTCATTCACCGCGCGCACTCCCAGCTGGCTAGCATGATAGGACGCACACTCGGATCTCTGCTTGAGGCTATCTACGAAGAGATGGCGGAGGACGGCCCATTCTCGCCTGACGCGGAAAGTGCTGGCCGACGTGCTTTGCGCAACGGCGCACTGACACTGCTGACGGCGCGACGCACAAACCGAGATCTGACCCGCTTATCGAAGCACTACTTTAAAGCCTCAAACATGACAGATCAGGCGCACGCGCTTTTCCTCCTCTCGGTGCATGGCGGGTTGGAACGCCAACGCGTGCTTGACGATTTTTACGAGCACTGGAAGGCGGACAACGTTGTCATTGACACGTGGTTTGCCGCCCAAGCCCATTCACCACTCGCGGCAACGCTGCGCCAGGTAAAGAAGTTGACCAGGCATCCATTATTCTCGTTGGCTGCCCCCAACAAAGTGCGCGCACTTATTGGTACATTTGCAATGGCCAATCCTGTGCAATTCAACCGACCCGACGGCGCCAGTTATCAATTTCTAGCCGACCAAGTCATAGCGCTCGACCGCCTCAATCCTCAAATTGCGGCGCGTATGCTAAGCGCCTTTCGAAGCTGGCGCGCGCTCGAAACGGGCCGCAAGGCTCAAGCCCGCAAAGCACTGCATCGTATTGCCAAAGCCAAGGGCTCGTCGCACGACGTGCAGGAAATCGTCTCCAAAATACTCGAATCGTAACGATTGAAAAATTTATTGCCTTGATAGACTCAATCCCTCTCGACAGGCGATTCGCGATGGTGTCAAATGATCAGGGTGATTCGGGGTGGCAGATTCGCTCGGGTCTGCGGGGCATCTTAAATAAAAATCGGTGAGGAGAGACGAATGGCGTGGACAACGTCCGCTAGCCTGCGCGTGCGGCCTAGTCTCTGGGAGGCAGCTGCCCCTCAGTTGAAACGTGCAACCGTGCTTCGACGCTCACTGGTGCGGTCTCTACAACGTTGTCATCCGAGCTTCGCGCTAGCTCTCCCCCTCACCGCTCTTGGCCTGCTCTCACCTCTTCTACCCTACGGCATTGTCGCCGGTCTGCTACTCACCACCGGCGCCGCTGTTGCTGCCCTCGGGATCCCCTCTGCCCGCAACCGATCGCTAGTCAAAACGCGCCTTGTTAGCACTAGCAAACAACCTACCGGCGATCGCGCAACATTCGTTGACACGGAAATCGCGCTCGAACGTCACGCCCAGCGCATCGCCGAAATCGCCTATGCGGGATCGCGTTCACGCATGGCTAGGGAGCAAAAAGACCAGAATTGGGCGGAGCTGATGGCGCGAGTCAATCACGAATTGCGTACACCTTTAAACGCAGTCATCGGATTCTCGGACATGATGGCGCAGAAACTTTTTGGCCCAGTGGGTGACCCACGCTATGAAGACTATGTCCGTCACATTCGCGACAGCGCCAATGAATTGTTGAAGTCAGCCGAGGACACCATGGCCCTGACGGCACTGGTAGCGCGCCCAAGCCCTTCCGATGTCGCTGAAACGTTTGAGTTGGAGGAATTGACGACAGGGGCCTGGGCACTCCTCTCGCCCAAGGCCGCCGTACGCGGCATCGAGCTTGAGTTGCGCATCCCTGCGCATCTTGGAGTCCTTGGGGAGCCGCGCGTCCTCCGACAGATCGTTATCAATATCCTGTCCGAAGCAATTGCACGCGCCGGCCACGGCGCCAGGATAATCGTTGCTGCTTCCGTCGAAGAGGAACTCATACAGCTCTATATCAATGTATCGAACGAATGTTCTGACTACTCCAGAACGGGTGGCTCGCTGGCGATCTGCCTAGCGCGCGCCCTGCTTGAGATGCAAGGTTCATCATTGCTCGAAGTCGAGTGTCCAGTGCGCGGATGGGGTGCTGTTACCGTGCTCGATCGCGCCACTCAGACCGACTTTTTCGTGGACAGGCAGGTCACGCCGTCACGCATCCCGGTGCCAGCACTTATGAGCTAGCGTGTCGACCGCCTGTCATCTCCATTGCGCCAGTGAGAACGATGACGCCGGTATCGCTTGCCGTGACGCTCTAGCCATTTGGTTAAGTCGTCCCGCTCCGCGTCTGAAAGCTTCGCCGCCGTTTGAGAAAAAATTGTCATCCTTGCGCGTTGGTAATCGGCATCTGCGGCGACTACGACATTCAGTGCCGCCTTAAGTTTTTCTTCTTCGAATGGCTCCTCGGCAAGCACTTTTCGGGCTGCAGCGCGGGCAGACCATACCTCTTCGCGAAGTGGCCTAAGCTTTGCCCTCCCATCTTTGATGCTATTGTGGATCACGTCGCGCCGATCGTTTGGTAGCGTTCGCGCAAAACCATAAAGCCCAAAGGATTTGCGACCGTGCCAGCCATGACCATGCCGTGCAAACAGTAAGGCGCTGCCGACCGCGCCAATGATCAGCACGTTAAGAGCGAGCGAGGCGATTAGCCCCACACGCAGCCGCCTACAATTGGGGCCCTTTGATGCCGACGTCTTAGCGCTTGTCATAGCAGTTCTTCTCCAGCCCAGGCCACCGCGTCCTCACCAAGTGTGAATTGTGAGTTGGCAGCAATGTTGGGACTGAGACCAGCCACATCAGCCACCTCCTGCATTGTGGAATCCAACGTTCCTGTTGATCCCAACATCACACCAAGCACGAGAGAGGCTACGAGCAACCCGGCGGCCGGCCATTCGTTCAACCTAAAGGCTCTGCCAATTTGCCACTGACGTGCCCACGCCGGTAGGCTGACAATATTCGAGCTAGCCGGTGCAAACTCACTTGCACGATGGTGCGCGCGCTGCTGCATCTGCGCTGCTCCCATGATGCGCTCACTCACTGCTCGTTCTCGGGCCGTGCTCGCTGTCGGTGCCAGATCGAGAAGCCGATCAAGCGCGGCTGCCTCTGCCACAAGCCGCTGCGCCTCGGGCTCGCTGGCTAGGAGACTCGCAAAACGCAGGCGCTCACGCGGGGGCCAGCGCGTTCTGTCGGCCCCATAGGCCTCAAGTAAGCGCTCCAATGCTGCAATTTCTTCTGACCGTCTGTCCTGCCTGTTCATCTTCTCGATCTCGTTTCTAGCAAGTCATTCTTTGTCACCACATCACAGCGGTACGTCACTCGTCAGCAACTCCCTCCACTCATTGCGCAAAGCTTCCTTCAAGGTTCTTCGGGCGCGCGCAAGAAGCGACTCCACCGCTTCGTCTGAAACGCCCATAATTCTCCCCACCTCGATCTGACTCAGCCCTTCGTAGTGGAAGAGCGTCAGCGCTGTACGCTGCCGGTCGGGCAAGGCCTTGATTGCCCCCGCGACGCGCTTGCTGGCGTCCTGCGCTTCGAGTTGCGCAAGCTGCTCGGCACGCTCTGCCTGCTCTGGCACATCGTCCGTAACTATTAGGCGTTGGCTAGAGCGCATTTTGTCGATGCACAGATTGGAGACCACACGCCGCAGCCATGGTTTCAACCCATAAAGGCCAACCTCAAGCGCGTCACGAGAACGCCACAACTTGAGCAGAGCTTCTTGCGCCACGTCCTCTGCCTCGGCTTCGTTTCGTAGCATCCTTCGCGCGAGGGCGAGCACTCCGGGAAGATGGCGATCGACAAGCGAACGGAACGCAGCCTCATTCCCGTCGGCGGCGCCGGCGAGCAATGCCGCGTCCTCCGGTTCTTGAGGGCCACCTACGTTTGAACCGTTTAGACGTGGCACGATCCGTTTTACCGCCACCGCAAGCCTCGGCATGGCCAATGAATACTTTCGCTCTCACTGTAGCGCCAGATTTGGCCGTTCTGCGAGCCCTAGTCCCAGTCCCAGCCTACTCGGCCTTCCAATGGCGCATTGATGATGAGAACGGGTCGATTTGCCCAGATCCGTCGCTGCCAGATCGCCAGCGGATCAGGCGATTATTTCATTAAAGAGGCCGTGGACCTCAACAAGCGTCTCTTTGAGCCGATTTTCTAGCTCGGCGAAGCTTGGCGCGTCCCCCGCGCGAGCCAAAAGCTCCTTCAATTCATGCGGCGCCGTCTTCGGATCAAACTTATCCTCCAGGCACAGCCGCACAACCTGGGTGAGGTTGTGCAGTAGCTGAGTCGCCGGCACGAGGACTTCCGCCTGCGCTGAACTCAGCACGCCCGCATCTCTGAGCTTTCGATAGGCCTCAACCGTATTTTGATCGAGAACAGCTGGATGTGTGGAGGCACTGATGAGTTGCAGGTACTGTGCGATAAACTCCAGATCAACGAGACCACCGCGCACCTGTTTCAAGTCCCAAATATTTTCCGTTCCTTTTTCCTTCGCGATGCGCTCGCGCATGTCGCGCACGTCAATTGCGACCTTGGAAGCATCGTGGGGCCGCAAGAGCACCTCGCGGATGGCGGCTTCTAGCCGCGCTTTTAGTTCAGGTGGCCCTGAAATTACCCGAGCGCGTGTCAACGCCAAATGTTCCCAGGTCCAGGCTTCGCTGGCCTGATAGTCGATGAAACTTGTCAGCTGCGTGGCCACCGGCCCTTTCTGACCCGAAGGTCGCAGGCGCATATCCACTTCGTAGAGCGTTCCTTCTGCTGTTGCAGCGGACAGCGCACTGATAAGGCGCTGCGTCAACCGCGTGTAATACTGAGTTGGAGCCAGAGGGCGTTTCCCATCCGACTGAGTGGCGCCCTCCGCAAAATCGTAGACGAGGATCAAATCGAGATCGGATGCCGCCGTCATTTCATGGCCGCCCAGCTTACCCATGGCGACTACGGCCGCAGCCCCTTCGGGAATGCGCCCATGCGCACGGGCCAACTCGCGCTGGGTCTCTGTCTTTAGTACGTCGATGAGCCGCTCAGCCAGAAGTGCGTAAGCACCGCCAGCCTGGTTGGCTTTGATTGCACCAGACAGCACCCGGATGCCGATCAAAAACTGCTGCTCGCTACCAACCACGCGTGCACGGTCCAGCACATACTGCGTGTCGTGCTCACCGGTGCCGACTTCCGCGCGGATCAAACGATCGAGTTCGTCAAATGTCGGCAACATGCCCAAAGTACCAGGGTCGAGCACGGCATCGAGCAGCCGCCGCCGACGCGCGAGAATGCCTGCGAGCCTAGGTGCAGTCCCCATGATGTTAGCGATAAGGCGCAGCAACGCAGGATTGGCGCGCAACAGGGCGAAGAGTTGCACGCCAGTGGGCAGCTCACTCATAAAGCGGTCGAACCCTATAAGCGCGCGGTCGGGATCCGTGGTGTCTGCGAGGGCGGAAATGAGTAATGGCTGAACCTCGGTTAGCCGCTCGCGCGCACGCGCACTGCGCACTGCGCGATAGTGACCATGGTGCCAACCGCGCACCATTGCTAATACGTCGGACGGCCGCGAAAATCCCATATCTCTAAGCGCGGCAACCGTATCAGGGTCATCCTGCCCGCCGGCAAACACCATATTTACATCGCCTGGCGTTAGCTCAGGGCTATCCTCAAATAGTGCCGCGTAGTGGGTTTGTACCGTCTCCAATCGAGAAACAAGTTCGCGCGAGAACGTCTCCACGTCCGCATAACCACAAAAGCGCGCGAAGCTCTCCAAGCGGGCGGGATCTTGCGGCACCTCGTGCGTTTGCTCGTCCGCAACCATCTGCAAACGATGCTCAATGCGGCGCAGGAAAAGATAGGCTTCCGTTAGCTCCGAACCGACAGCATCCTTAATCCAACCCCGCTCACCAAGCCTTTTCAAGGTTTCAATTGTTTGACGTCCGCGCAAGTCGTCCTGCCGGCCTCCGGCAATCAACTGCTGAGTCTGCGCAAAGAACTCGATCTCGCGAATACCGCCCCGCCCGAGCTTTATGTTGTGGCCGGCAACCGCAATCCCGCCGAAGCCTCGGTGCGCGTGAATCTGGCGCTTCATTGCGTGGACGTCGGCAATCGCCGCGTAATCTAGGTACTTGCGCCAGATGAATGGCGCTAAGTCTTGGAGAAGTTGCTGACCGGCATCGATGTCACCAGCGCACGCACGCGCTTTGATAAGGGCAGCGCGTTCCCAGTTCTGACCGAAACTCTCGTAATAGATGAGGGCAGCTTCCGTCGACAGCGCCATCTGAGTCGCCCCAGGGTCGGGGCGCAATCTCAGATCGGTACGAAAGACGTAACCATCGCCCGTTCGCTCTTCCAGAAGCTGAACCAGGTCGCGCGTTAGCCGTACAAAGAACGGTTGCGGCTGAAGACCAGGCGCAAGTTGGATGCGATCCAGATCGTAAAAAATAATAAGGTCGATATCGCTGGAATAGTTGAGCTCATCGGCACCATACTTACCCATCGCCAAGACGATGTAACCTGAGGGTGCAACGATCCCGCTAGGACTTGTGCCAAGCCATTGGCCGGCTTGCGCAGCTTGACGAAAGAGATAAGAGACCGCGCCTTCGACGGCTGCGTCCCCCGTCGCAGTCAGAATGGATGTAATCTTCTTCACATCCCAGACACCGGCGAGGTCGGCAAGAGCAGTGAGAAGAGCAACCTCGTTCTTAAAGACGCGCAAGCAACGCATTGCATCCTGACGTGAGGTCGCTCCGCCGAGATCATGCTCAAGCTGGTTTTTGAGCTCGTCGAAATAGACTTCAGGATTTCGCGTGAGGATGCGCTGCACACGAGAAAAATCACGCTCGATAAGGGTCGAGAGATATGGCGAGCCGCTAAAGACGCCAGCTAGGAGGTCCGAAACAGGGCGCTTCTTGATAAGCGCCGCAAGTTCAGGTGATGCCTTCGCCTCTTGACGCAAGCCAGCAAGCGCCCCGGCAACGCGTTCGCTATCTATCGCTAACGGGCCGCTGCAGATGCGCTGGAGAAATGTTTGAGCCTCTAGTTCACTTGCCGTCATGGTGCCTGCCAGTCCTTGGTCGAAAAGCGGCCGGCTTTTACTCGGCCAATCGCCGCGGCAACGTCAAGACTACACGCAGGCCCGGCTCATTGTCTTCCAGGCGAACACTGCCACCATGCAGTCGCGCCACAGCCTGTACCAGGCTCAAGCCCAAACCCGTTCCAGATTCAGTACGGCTCTTTTCCAAGCGCACGAAGCGCCTTAGAACTCGATCACGGTCGGAAGAAGCGATACCCGGTCCACGGTCAGCGACACTTATTTCTATTCCCTCGTCAAGAGTGGTCACACTAACGTTGATCTCTGAACTCGTGTTGTGCGCCTCAGCAACATGCGCTGAGTACTTGATAGCATTATCGATAAGGTTGGCTACGGCCTGGCCCACAAGTTGGCGATTGGCCGTGACTACAGGACCGTCGGTCGCGTCAATCTCGAGCTTTAGCTGGCGCTCCTCCGCTACTGGCTCATAGAGTTCCGCTACATCGCGCACTACGCCACCGAGATCGAAACGCTCCGCGCTGTCTTCTAGGGCCCCCGCTTCGAGCCTCGCGATCAACAACAACCCATTGAAGGTCTTGATCAGCTCGTCTGCCTCTTCGATGGTGTTCTCCAATCCCCGCCGGCAAGCTTCTTCTCCGGTTGGATCGCGCAGTGCGGCCTCGGCCGAGTTACGCAGGCGGTTCAGCGGTGTCTTGAGGTCGTGAGCGATGTTATCGGATACCTCCCGCAGACCGTTCATCAACGCTTCGATGCGATCGAGCATGGCGTTGAGATTAATAGCCAGATCGTCGAGTTCGTCGCCTGAGCCACTCAGCGCAACGCGCTTAGAAAGGTCACCATGCATGATGGACCGGCTCGCCACATTGATGGCCTCGATCCGTTTCAGCACGATGCGACTTATCACGAACCCCCCAGCAAGACCCGCTAACGACAATAAGCCGAATCCGATAAGAAAAACGCGCCCCATCTCATCGGCAAAATGCCGTTGCTCCTCGATGTCGCGCCCCACGATCAGACGCGCGCCCCCTTTAAGCGCAACGGGGATTGCAACGCCAAGTCGTGCATTCTCTCCCGCCTTGCCTCCTTTGGTGTAGCGAAATACGCCGCCAGCCTCGCTCGAAGCAATTTCCGGCGGCAGGCGGCTCAGATTGCCGGCGATCTTTGCGTCCGCGGAACTGGCCAAGTAGTAAAGCCCCAAACCATCAGGCTGACTACGAGCTTCAACAGCGCGCGCAAGCGCCGGCAACCCGCCAGCTTGCGCCACTGCTTCAAGCAATTGTGCCTCTGAATGCAGCGTCAACAAAACCTGATTAGTAAGGATGCGGTTCGTCTGCCAAAACAGCAGGCCGACGATCAGTCCCGCACAAATGAGGTAGGCCGCTACCGTAACCGCGGCGAGCCGGAACGCGGTCGTCGAGACCGCCCGGCTCACGGGATTAGCCGGCGCCATCGCGGATAGTATAGCCCGCCCCGCGCACCGTGTGCAGTAGGGGCTTGTCGAAGTTTTTGTCGATCTTTGCCCTGAGCCGCGAGACGTGCACATCGATCACGTTGGTCTGCGGGTCGAAGTGATAATCCCACACATGCTCTAAGAGCATAGTGCGCGTCACCACCTGACCAGCATGCTTCATCAAGTACTCTAGAAGACGGTACTCACGCGGCTGCAGCTGGATTGTTTCTCCGTCGCGGATCACACGATGCGAAAGGCGATCGAGCACCAGGTCACCGACGATATAGCGAGTCTCCTGCTCCTCGGGCACCGGACGCCGCGCCAACGCCTCAACGCGCGCCAAAAGTTCAGAGTAAGCGTAGGGTTTTGTCAGGTAATCGTCGCTGCCGGCCCGCAATCCCTTCACCCGGTCATCTACGTCTCCTAAGGCCGAAAGAATGAGTACCGGCGTGCGCAAACCCTTAGAACGCAATTCCTTGATGACTGACAAACCATCGAGACGCGGCAGCATACGGTCGACGATCAGCACGTCATAGCTACCCTCTTCTGCGAGGCTCAAGCCCGCCTCGCCGTCCTCGGCAATATCGGCCGAGTGCCCACTTTCCTTGAGCGCCTTTTGTAGAAATTGCGCCGTCTCGCGGTCGTCCTCAATCACTAGAACGCGCATTAGTTCACCGGCCTGCCAAGTTCGCATGTGATTTGAAGTTAGCATTCTGCCTGCTCACTTACATAACGTCGAGGCGGCCCGTTCTCTTTTTTGGAGAATGGGCCGCCTCGCATCAATCTTAGACTCTCTTACTCATCAACTCTTGGCGATCTGCACGGGGACGAGTCGTTTCTGGTCCCCTGACTTTATGTGGAGCAGAACCGCCCTTCGGCCCAGATCCTTCATCTTGGTAAGGGCATCAACAATATCCTCAGGTGAAGAGACACTCTTGCCACCGGCCTCGAGGATGACGTCGCCCGCCTTCAAGCCTTTCTCGGCTGCGTCCGAGTTGGGATCCACCTCGGCAATGACCACAACCTTTTCGCCGGAAGATCGCGCTGGCATCAACGTCAAACCCAGCTGCTTCAGGTCAACCTTGTCCGTCTTCTCCTTGGCATCATCGTCTTCGAATTTACCCAAAGCCACCTTCGTGGAGTTCGGAAACTTACCGAGTTTGACCTTGACGGTCTTCGCCTTGTCATTGCGCCAAACCTTGACGTCAACAGTCGCGCCGGGGGAAAAATCGGCAATTTTGCGAGCAAGGTCCCGGCTGTCCTCAACCTCCGATCCATTCACCTCCAAAATCGCGTCTTGAACCCTAAGGCCAGCGTCAGCTGCGGGGCCATCGGCCATCACCTCACTAATGAGGGCACCCTTGTCCTCCTGCAACCCGAGGCTCGCAGCAGTGTCATCATCGACGTTTTGGATCTTCACGCCTAGCCACCCACGGCTTACCGAACCACTGTCTCTGAGCTCATCAATGACATCTTTCACCGTATCGGCTGGGACAGCGAAGGCTATACCCACGTTGCCGCCCGTCGGGCTGAAGATAGCCGTATTCACTCCCACGACCTCGCCCTCAAGGTTAAAGGTTGGGCCACCAGAGTTGCCACGGTTCACAGCCGCATCGATCTGCATGAAATCATATGGTCCCGATCCGATATCGCGAGCCAGCGCCGATACAATGCCTGCCGTCACGGTCCCACCCAGTCCAAACGGGTTGCCAACGGCCAACACCCAGTCACCAACACGCGGCTTCCTGTCCGCAAACGACACGTGCCGGAATTTCTTTTTGCTGCCCTTAATCTTCAGAAGCGCAATGTCAGTCCGAGCGTCGGTACCGATCAACTCCGCCTCGAGTTTTTCCTGATCATCAAAACTGACAAGAACCTTTGTTGCGCCATCGATTACGTGATTATTGGTCACCACATAACCGTCTTCAGAAACTACGAAGCCTGAGCCTGTGGCACGCTGCGGCCGCTGCGGCGGCTGCTGCGGTGCACTAAACTCCTTGGGTAGATTCTTAAACAGCTCGTTCAGCGGGTGATCGTCAGGCAGGCTAGGGACGCCGCCGCGCCGGCCCTTCCGGTTGTTGCGGCTAGCAAGCTGTGGTCCGCCATTCGTGGTTGAGACGGAAACAACAGCCGGTTTCACACGATCAACAATGTCCGCAAAAGACCCCGTAGCAGCCAGCGGAGCGCCAGGCTTCAACTGCGCAACCGCCGATGACGGCCGCTCGGTCACGCCGAGCGCCAAAAGGCCAGCACCCAAC
>JAUVPN010000201.1 GCA_030598645.1 Hyphomicrobium sp.
CAACTCCGCCGCCGTTAAGGTCCCGTTAACTTCTTAATGGTTAAGCAAAGGTAGGAGTAGAGGTGCGTACCATGATGAGTATTGAGCGTTCTTACAGCGGCGGTAAGAAATTCAATCGCGCCGTACAAGTTTTTTCCGTGGCTGCGATCGCGGCCGCAGCCAGCGGGTGCAGCGCAGACATCTCGCGCTTCGATTACCCGCCATTCAACCTCACCGGCAATATCCCCAAATCGACCGCGCCAGCTCAGATGCCGCGCGAGCCGGTCAATCGCGGTCCGAGCTACGCTTATAATGAGCGCGGCTCCGCTGCCTCCGGTTCGTACGACAGAGGCAGTTATGGTGCCCCGCCGCGGTATAGCGATGGCTCGGTTGAAACTGCAAAACTTTCGCCGCCGGTCAGCACTGCGGGTGCGTACGACAATGATCGTAGCTATGCCCCGCAAACCTCTGCGCGCCAGGCCGCGCCCAGGCTGCGCGCAGGCCGGACCATTGAGGTGCAGAAGGGAGACACGCTTTATGGTATCTCTCGCCGCCACAACGTTTCCGTTGCGGAGCTGACGGAAGTCAACGGCCTAAGCAATCCCAATCTGCGGCCAGGTCAGGAGCTATACCTCCCCGCAGGTAGCGAAGTTCGCAGCCCACCGCTGCGGGAGGGCCTCCCGGCGCGGGCGCCTGTCAGCGTGTCTTCATCACTAAAGGCAAAGTACAGTGGTTCGCACACAATTGCGTCGGGTGAGTCCCTCTACGGAATCTCAAGACGCTATGGAGTTAGCGCTGCGGAGCTTCAGCAGGTGAATGGGATTGATAATCCGCGCACTGTGCGCGTGGGAACGGTACTGAAGGTTCCTGACAGCGTTGCAACGGCGTCTTATGAAAATCCCACCCGGTCGCGCATCATTCAACCGCCGCGTTATTCTCAGTCGCAACAGCCGGCGGCGATCAACCAGAGCAAGACGCGTGTCGCGGCTCTCAACACCGGCACCGCCACGGATGCGGTCCCAGTTGTCAAGAGCGTGCGTAGCCAGCGGGTAGCGATCGCAGCGCTGTCGGTCGCGTCTACCGACAACAAGCTGCGCTGGCCGGTGCAAGGTCGCATCGTGGCAGGCTTTGGTCGACGCAATGACGGCACGCATAATGATGGCGTAAATATTTCCGTGCCCCGTGGCACGGAAGTACATGCCGCTGAAAGCGGTGTCGTTGCCTATGCGGGATCTGAACTCAAAGGTTATGGAAACTTGGTGCTTCTGCGCCACGACAATGGTTGGGTAACGGCCTATGCTCATAACGAGCAGCTTACCGTGAAGCGCGGCGATAAGGTCCAGCGCGGCCAAGTGATCGCCAGGGCAGGCCGGACTGGTTCAGTCGATCAGCCGCAGCTTCATTTCGAGCTGCGCCAGGGGTCTAAACCCGTCGATCCTGTGCCATTCCTCGCAAGCCTGTAAGGCACTGCTGCCGGTCAACTCTTGGCGGGCCGGCTGAACGCGTTACGCAGCTCGTTTTTGGCGTCTTCCAAGATATGTCTGCGCTGCGGCGTGAGGGTTACGCCCGCTCGATTAATATAGAAGGTCAGCATCGACATGGCCGAGCGATAAGGATCGGACTTACGCCGGCGGCTCGTTTCAGCGGAGCGTTTGAGCGATGCTGCGATCTTTTTCGAGTCGTTTAGAGTGAATACGTTTCGCTCCAGGTCCAAAGCGTCGCTATGCTCGGTCACTTCTTGCGACCAGCGCTTCACCGGCTTGTTACCGCGTGGCTTTGCGCTCCTCTTCGGTTTTGATGCGGCGCGCTTCTTTTTGATCATCGGAGTTTACATGTCTAAAGCTTACATCCCAAGCGACCAGCGAGGTCCTGAATGAATTGCCAAGCAACTCGGCCCGAGCGTGCTCCCCGCGTCGCGCACCACTCGAGTGCTTGGCGATCCAGTTCCACGGTATTTATCGGTAGTTTAAAGTATGCGGAGTAACCGCGAACCATGCCTAGGAACTCGTCCTGACTGCAATTGTGAAATCCGAGCCAGAGACCGAACCGGTCCGATAGCGAAACCTTTTCCTCTACCGCTTCGGATGGGTTGATCGCCGTTGATCGCTCATTTTCCACCATGTCTCGTGGCATCAGGTGGCGACGATTGGAAGTGGCGTAGAAGACTACGTTTTTTGGGCGCCCCTCGATCCCGCCCTCAAGCACCGCCTTCAAGGATTTGTAGCTTGTGTCGTCTTTGTCGAAGGACAGGTCATCGCAGAATACGATAAAATGCTGCTTGCAGCCGCGCATGGCGGACAGACAGCTGGGTAGGGTTGAGATGTCTTCGCGGTGAATTTCAACGAGCAGCAGGTCGGTGTCAGTCTCCAGAAGTTCTTTGGCTAATCGGTGGCGCACATCTGCGTGCACGGCCTTAACGAGCGAGGACTTGCCCATGCCCCGTGCACCCCAAAGAAGCGCATTGTTGGCGGGCAAACCGCGTGCGAAGCGTTCAGTATTTTCGGTGAGCTTTGGCGCGATGTGTCCCAGCCCTTGGAGCAACCGAAGCGGCACGCGATTGACGTCGTGGACAGCAGTAAATTCTTTCCGGTCAGCGTGCCACACGAAAGCCTGCGCGGTCTCGAAGGCGGGTTCTGCCGGGGCGTGAGGGGCAAGGCTCTCCAAAGCTGAGACAAGGCGCTCCAAGCGCCGCAACAGCATCGTCTCGTCATTCATCGATTGGTCTCATAAGCACCGCTGAAACATGAGTTTTCCCGTATCGGTAGGGGAGCCAGCATCTATCACCCTGGCGCCGCCCAAGTCACTCATCTTATTGGGATTGTGTATTGTGGGGAGGGCGGTTGCAAAGCCAGACCGCAGCACTATAGTCACGGCACTTTTCAGGCAGGGCAGACGCTGGACGGCTGTGTTCGGGCGGTGCTCGCCCCCTGTTGCCCTCAATCTAAAGGGATAGAAGATATGTTTATCACACCGGCTTTCGCCCAGACGGGCGGTGCGGGCGATCCGTTCACGAGCTTGTTGATTCCTATGCTGGTGATGATCCTCATATTCTACTTCCTGGTTATTCGTCCACAGCAACAGCGTACCAAAGCCCATCGTGAGCTCGTTAATAAGGTGCGGCGCGGCGATACCGTCGTCACCTCAAACGGCTTCGTTGGCAAGGTGACGAAGGCGAGTGATAACTCCGACGAGATCGAGGTGGAGCTCAGCGACAACATGCGCGTGCGCGTGGTGAAGTCAACGCTGATGGATGTGCGTGGCAAGGGCGAGCCCGTCAAGGAATGAACGTGAGGCGCATATCGCGTCGATCACCATGAGACCCGTAGAGAGATAATCGGCGATGCTGCACTTTGAACGCTGGAAGATCATTGCGATAGCATTGGTATGTCTTGCTGGCATCATCATTGCCGGGCCCAACCTCTTTTCCAAGCAGACAGTCGACGGTTGGCCCTCGTGGATGCCGCACGGGCAGCTGCCGCTGGGTCTGGACTTGCGCGGCGGTGCTCACCTGTTGCTTTCGATGGATACCATCGAGCTAGAAAAGGACTGGCTCCTAAATTTGCGGGGAGACGTGAGGAAGGAGCTGCGGGACGCCAAGGTCGGTTTTACCGGGATCGGCATTGTCGGTGACGCGATTCAGGTGCGCCTTGCCAAGCCAGAACAGTCGGACCGTGCCTATGCTCAGCTCAAGAAGATGATCCAGCCGCTCGGAAATCCAATTCTCGGCACGAGTGGCGAAAACCTCGAGGTGCAGCAAGTTGGCTCTGACATTATTACCGTGGGCCCTACGTCACAAGGAATGCAGCAGCGCCTCACGAGCGCGGCGAGTGCCTCCGTCGAGACGATCCGCCGTCGCGTCGACAGTTTAGGCACTACGGAACCCACAATCGTACGACAGGGGCAGGATCGCATTCTTGTTCAGGTTCCAGGCTTCGACGATACCCGCACGTTAAAGAATGTAATCGGCCAGACGGCAAAGCTGACCTTCCACGCGGTCCATCCGCGGACGTCGGCGGAAGAGGCGCAACAGACGCGCGTGCCGCTCGGCTACAAGATCTATCCAGCCGATGAGGGTGAGGGAGCTAGGTCGGAGCTGCTGCAAGAGCGGCCGGTCGTTTCCGGCGAGGACCTAGATGATGCGCAGCCGGGGTTTGATCAGCGCACCAACGAGCCGATCATTACCTTTCGCTTCAACCAGTCGGGTGCGCGTAAGTTTGGCCGCTTTACCAAAGAGAACGTGGGGTCGCCATTCGCCATTGTTCTTGACAATAAGGTGCTTTCCGCGCCCGTCATTCGCGAGGCCATTCTCGGCGGCTCTGGACAGATTTCTGGAAATTTCGATGTCGATTCGGCCAACAATCTTGCCATCCAGCTTCGCTCCGGTGCTCTGCCAACCAAGCTGACGATCGTTGAGGAGCGCACCGTCGGTCCGTCGTTGGGAGCAGACTCCATCGAAGCGGGCGAGTTTGCGGTCAGTGTCGGTACGATCGCCGTGGCGGCATTTATGATCTTTTCTTATGGGTTATTTGGCGTGTTTGCGGTTCTTGCGGTTTTGATCAATCTCATATTGATCATTGCCGCCATGACGTTGTTTGGCTCAACGTTGACGTTGCCTGGTATTGCCGGGCTCGTGCTCACAGTGGGCATGGCTGTCGACGCCAATGTGTTAATCTTTGAGCGCATTCGTGAGGAGTTGCGCGGTGGCAAGACACCGATATCGGCAGTCGAGGCGGGTTTTTCGAAAGCGTTTGTTACTATCCTCGACTCAAACTTAACCACATTGATCGCGGCCATAGTGATGTTTTGGCTGGGCTCTGGCCCGATTCGCGGCTTCGCGGTTACGCTTTCGCTCGGCATTTTCGGGACCATGTTCACCGCCTTCACGGTTACCCGACTTTTGGTCTCGTTATGGATCGCCGCGCAAAAGACGCGGAAAATCCCAGCTCCGATCTAACGCTCTAGAGAAAGGCCTAAAGAATGTTCAAGGGCGTTGATTTCTTTCCGCACGGAACCAAAATTCCAGTGATGGAGTGGCGCCGTTTCTGCGTCGGCATTTCGTTGATTGCAGTCATCATCGCCGTTGCCTTGCTGTCGACGAAAGGCCTTAACTTCGGCATCGACTTTAAAGGTGGATCGCTGTTCGAGATTCAGACCAAATCCGGAGTCGTCGACATTCCGGATCTGCGCTCCCGCGTTGGCGGCCTAGGTCTCGGCGAGGTGCAAATCCAGGGGCTCGATGAGCCGACCGATGCCCTCATTAGGGTCGAAGAGCAGGAAGGAGGTGAGACG
>JAUVPN010000051.1 GCA_030598645.1 Hyphomicrobium sp.
CCTCTTCTACGTCATCGCACCCGGGCTGCCGGCTCTGACTGTACGCGTCTTCCGGCCGATCTATCTATTCCTTATCAACAAATGGTACTTCGACGAGCTTTACGATTTCATCTTTGTGCGACCAACGTTTTGGATCGCAAATGTCTTATGGAAGATCGGAGATGTCAGGATCATAAACGGTCTGATTGACGGTACCGCAGCGGGTGTTTTCCGTGTGACGGACCGTGTCGTGAAGTTGCAGACAGGCTACATCTATCACTACGCGTTCGCGATGCTCATTGGCGTTGCGCTCATTCTGAGCTGGTTCATGATTATGGGCGGGGCGCAATAAATGGATATTTCGTCAGCCCCGATTCTTTCGATCGTCACTTTTCTTCCGCTCGCGGGCGCTGTGATAATCGGCTGCTTGAATCGCGATGCAAAGGACAACGTTCGATGGGTCGCACTTTGGGCGACCACGATCACGTTCTTTATCTCTCTGCTTCTATGGGTCAACTTCGACAACATGAGCGGCGCCTTCCAATTCGTTGAGGAGCACAGCTGGCTCAACATCATGAAATACAAAATGGGCGTCGACGGCATCTCGATGCTGTTCGTTATCCTGACGACATTTCTTTTACCGATTTGCGTCATCTCGAGTTGGGGTGTCATCCAGGACCGCGTGAAGGAGTACATGATCGCGTTCCTCGTCCTGGAAACACTTATGATTGGTGTATTCAGTGCCCTCGACCTCATCCTGTTTTTCATCTTCTTTGAGGGCAGCCTCATACCGATGTTTCTAATCATCGGTATTTGGGGTGGGCCAAATCGCGTTTATGCGACCTTTAAGTTTTTTCTTTATACGCTATTAGGTTCGGTTCTGATGCTGCTCGCCGTTTTGGTGATTTACTGGTACGCGGGCACGACTGACATTCCGACTTTAATGACCACGAAATTCCCGGCGGATATGCAGTGGTGGTTATGGTTCGCCTTCTTCGCCTCTTTTGCCGTGAAGCTTCCGATGTGGCCGGTGCACACTTGGTTGCCTGATGCTCACGTCGAAGCTCCGACCGCGGGCTCGGTCATCTTGGCAGCGATCCTGTTGAAGTTAGGAGCATATGGCTTCTTGCGTTTCTCGGTGCCGATGTTCCCACTCGCTAGCCAAGAGCTTGCACCCTTTATGTTCGCACTGTCGGTCATCGCGATCATCTATACATCGCTTGTTGCTCTGGCCCAGACCGATATGAAAAAGCTTATTGCCTACTCATCAGTGGCGCACATGGGCTTCGTGACGATGGGCATCTTCACGTTCTCAACGCAGGGCGTAGAAGGCGCCGTCTTCCAGATGGTCTCGCACGGGATTGTCTCTGCTGGGCTCTTTCTTGGCGTCGGGGTTCTCTATGATCGCATGCATACGCATGAGATTTCTGTATTCGGCGGCCTTGTGCAGCGAATGCCGATTTACGCAGCCTTCTTTATGGTTTTCACCATGGCCAATCTTGGATTGCCCGGAACTAGCGGATTTATCGGCGAATTTTTGACGCTCCTGGCCGCGTTTAAGGTCAACACATGGGTTGCATTTTTGGCGACAACGGGTGTGATCACGTCAGCCGCCTATGGTCTCTACGTCTACAAGCGCGTTATTTTTGGGCTTCTCGTAAAGCCCGCCCTCAAGACCATTCAGGATTTGAGCTACCGTGAAATTGCTATTATGGCTCCGCTGGTAGCCCTAACAATTTTGCTCGGCATATATCCCGCGCCCGTGTTTGATGTGACTGCTGTGTCGGTGAAGAAGCTCATCGCCGCTTATGAGGCTGCGGTGCAGCCCGCGGCCGCACTTGTGGTGCATTAGGTGGGGAGCCCGTAAGAAATGCAGCATTTGTCCGTGTATGCGCCGATCCTGCCTGAGATTATCGTTGCCGTGGGTGCGATGGGACTATTGATGTATGGCGCATTCCGTAAAGACATGCCGCGTGGCGACTTTGTTACGGCCTGGCTCGCCATCGGCGTCTTGCTCGTCGCCACAGTTCTCATTGTTGCCGGGGGGACGGGGCGCGAGGTGGTGTTTGACGGCGCCTTCATTGTCGACGACTTCGCTCGTTTCATGAAGCTGCTGGTCCTCGGCGGTGCGGTTTTAGTCATGATCATGTCTTTCGCCAATCTTGAACGTCAGGGGCTGCTGTCCTTTGAGTATTCCGTGCTCTTTCTGCTGGCAGTAGTCGGCATGATGCTCATGATCTCGGCAGGTGACCTGATCGCGCTCTACTTAGGCGTAGAGCTACAAAGTTTGTCGCTTTACGTTGTTGCAGCCTTAAAGCGGGATCAGGTGCGTTCCAGTGAGGCTGGGCTTAAGTATTTTGTTCTGGGCGCACTGTCGTCGGGAATGCTTCTCTATGGCGCGTCGTTGATCTACGGGTTCACGGGCTCGGTCGATTTTGGAGTGATCGCAAGCGTGAGCCAGGGTGATTCGGCGGCAGGCAATATCGGGCTCACCGTAGGTCTCGTCTTTTTGCTGGTGGGCATTGCCTTCAAGATTTCGGCGGTGCCGTTCCACATGTGGACGCCAGACGTTTATCAGGGTGCACCGACCCCGGTAACGGCGTTCTTCGCCGCCGCACCTAAGCTTGCAGCTATGGCGCTTCTAATGCGGGTGGTGTTCACCGCCTTTCCTGGCATCGCGCCGCAGTGGCAACAGATCATCATTTTCTTAAGCATCGCCTCGATGCTGCTTGGCGCGTTTGCGGCGATCGGGCAGAGCAATATCAAGCGGCTGATGGCCTACTCGTCGATTGGACACATTGGCTATGCGCTGGTGGGGGTTGCGGCGAACAACGAAGTCGGCATGCAAGCTGTGCTGATCTATCTTTCGATTTATCTGTTCATGACGCTTGGAGCGTTCGCATGCATCCTATCCATGAGAACTAAGAACGGAATGCTAGAAGAAATCGACTCGCTTGCAGGTCTTGCCAAAACAAATCTGCCATTGGCATTCGTTCTGGCAATGATTCTATTTTCCATGGCTGGCATCCCTCCACTTGCAGGGTTCTTCGCCAAGTTCTACGTGTTTTCAGCCGCAATAAAGGCGGATCTATTACCGCTAGCCATAGTCGGTGTTCTGTCGAGCGTTGTTGCCGCTTACTATTACTTACGGGTCATCAAGGTAATGTTTTTCGATGATGCAACGCAGTCTCTACTACCCGTAGAGCGCGGCACCGGCTTCGTAATGACGATCGCTGCACTATTCGTTCTGTTGTTCGTTCTTGTGCCGCAGCCACTTGTTAATGCGGCACTTGTTGCGGCGCAGTCGTTGCAGACCGTTTCCGCTCCATGAGCCCGAAGGGCAACGGCGCTTCTGATCCTGATCGCTGGGTACACCTTGCAGAGATCGATTCCACGAACGGCGAGGCGATGCGACTTGCGCTTTCTGATGCGGCAGGGCCGCTGTGGGTGTTTGCCGATAAGCAAACCTCTGGCCGCGGCCGGTCCGGGCGATTGTGGGTCTCTCCGCCTGGAAACCTTTATGCAAGCCTGCTGACGTCAACAGACGCTCCGGGAGGTAAAGCTGGTCAGCTTTCGTTGGTCGCTGGCGTTGCGACCATTGACGCCATCCGCAAGGCAGGTCCGCTGGTGTCTGGAGATAGGCTGCGGCTCAAGTGGCCAAACGACGTGCTCATTGGCACCGCTAAGGTCGGTGGCATTTTGGTCGAGTGTAGCCTGCGTGTGCACAGAAAAGGTTTTGTGGTGGTCATTGGTATCGGGCTCAATCTCGCTTCAACACCGCTGGAGCTAGGCCACGCCGCGACGTACCTCGCGGCACATGGTTTGGCACTTTCCCCTCGTGAGGCTTTGTGCTTCTTGTCGCAGGAAATGGATGCTTGGCTTAAGACGTGGAATGACGGAGATGGCTTTGCAGCCGTGCGCGAAGCCTGGCTTAAACGCGCAGGGCCGGTTGGCGAGCCGCTTCGTGTCATTGCCAATGAGGGATCCGTCGAGGGGCGGTTTGTCGGTCTCGATGCGGAAGGGGCGCTCATCATTGCCGATAGGGACGGCCAGGAGCAGCAATTCACCTATGGCGACGTGTCTCTCACAAGCGTCCCTCGTATAGGAGAGACGCAGGAGGAAGACGAGCGGCTATGAAGAAGCAGGGGCGTGGCAACGTCGGAAAGAAAAGGGGGGAAGAACTCGTGTTCGTCGCCCTTGGTGGTCTCGGCGAAATCGGCATGAACGCTTACCTTTACGGCTATGGCCAGCCAGATACACGTCAGTGGATGATGGTTGATTGTGGGATCACGTTTCCCGAAGGTGAGAATGATCCTGGCATCGACGTAATCTTGCCGGACGTGCGCTTCATTGAGGAGAACAGAGCCGCTTTAGCCGGTATCGTGCTGACGCATGCGCACGAGGACCACGTTGGCGCATTAATCGAGCTATGGCCGCGGCTTAAAGCGCCCATTTTTGCAACGGCCTTCACAGCAGGGATGCTACGGGCGAAGCTTGCCGTATATGGTGGCGGGCTCGAGCTTCCTATTAATGTCGTGCCTCTCGATGGAAGGTTCACAGTCGGCCCGTTCGACGTGGAGCTCGTGACACTTGCCCACTCGATCCCCGAGATGAGCGCACTCGCTATTCGCACGCCAGCTGGTCTGGTATTTCACACTGGCGATTGGAAGCTCGACGAAACGCCGATAATCGGGGAGCCGCCCAACAAGGCGCGCCTCAACGCCTTAGGAGACGAAGGTGTTCTTGCACTTGTTTGCGACTCAACAAACGCCTATCGCGAGGGTACGTCACCGTCAGAGGGCGAGGTTGCGCAGTCGATAACCGAAATAATTAAGGAGGCGGGAGGGCGTGTTGCCGTCACATGCTTTTCTTCTAACGTTGCCCGCATAAAAACAGTTTGGGACGCTTCACGTGCGGCCGGACGGCATCTTGTTGTCGCTGGCCGGGCGCTACACCGCGTCATTGAGGTCGCTATTGACACTGGCTATCTGCCCAAGAGCTTCAAATACCTCGACCAGGATCAATTCGGATATTTGGAGCGGCGCGAAGTCGTCCTTTTGTGCACCGGCAGTCAGGGCGAACCAAGGGCTGCGCTCGCGCGCATCGCTGAAGAGGAGCACCCAGATATTTCGCTAGCGAAGGGAGACCTGGTTATTTACTCCTCGCGCGCAATCCCAGGAAATGAAAAGGCAGTTGGCCGTATTCAGAATAGTCTAGCGGGAATGGGCTGCGCACTTGTCACCGACAATGATGACCTCGTGCACGTATCGGGGCATCCGCGCCGCGACGAGCTTCGCCAAATGTATAATTGGATGCGGCCACAAGTAGTGGTGCCCATGCACGGCGAAGCGCGGCACATCGAGGCGCAGGCCGCGCTTGCACGCGAGATGGGTGCAAGCGATGTTTTTCCGGTGCTCAATGGTGAGATTGTGCGCCTTGCGCCTGATCCCGCTGTAATTGATGATGCGCCAGTTGGCCGTCTTTTTCGCGACGGCCGGTTGCTTGTTCCTGAATTCGATGGCCCGGTGCACGAACGCCGTAAGTTGTCGTACGTCGGCATTGTGATTGTATCGATTTGCGTGTCGCATCATGGCGAAGTGCTAGGTGAACCGCAGGCTGTTTTCGATGGTGTGCCGGACGAGACGGCCGATGGGGAGGCAATGCTCGATGTTGTGCTCGATGCTATCGATGGGACCTTAAAAAGTGTTCCCGCGAAGCGCCGTAAGACAAGCAACCTCATTTCTGAAGCGGTTCGCCGCGCCGTACGCGCGGCCGTGGGTAATGTTTGGGGGAAGAAGCCCATTTGCAAGGTGCTGGTGAATATCATCGATAGCTAGGACCATGCGATCGTCTGCACGGGAGAATTATATGATAGGACGCCTTAACCACGTAGCTATCGCTGTGAAGGATCTCGCAGCCGCGACGGCAATCTATAAAGATGGACTTGGTGCGAAGGTTACTGAACCGCTGCCGCAGCCGGAGCACGGTGTGACGGTTGTTTTCATTGCGCTCCCCAATACCAAGATTGAATTGCTCGAGCCGTTGGGTGAGTCGTCGCCGATCGCCAAGTTTCTCGAAAAGAGCCCTGACGGTGGCATCCACCATGTCTGCTACGAAGTCGATGATATTATTGCGGCCCGTGACAGACTGACGTCTCAAGGTGCGCGCGTTTTGGGAGATGGGACGCCCAAGATTGGGGCGCATGGCAAGCCGGTGCTATTTCTACATCCCAAGGATTTCTGCGGTACGCTCGTGGAGCTGGAGCAGGCCTGACGGTCACGGGGCGCGCATGGATACGACGCTTGCTATCGGAATTTACATCTTCATTTGGTGGATAACGCTGTTTGCGGTTTTACCCTTCGGTGTTCGCACCCAGCAAGAGGCGGGTGAGGTGGTGCCCGGAACGCCCGAAAGTGCCCCAGAGAAACCGCGGCTTTTGCGTGTCTTTGCGATCAATACCATCGTTGCGACGATCGTCTTCGCCGTAGTCTATAGCGCCATCGTGTTTCGTTGGATCAACATCGAAAATATCCCATATCCCTGATACCTCGCGGTCGAGTAGTTTTAATGCAACGAGCAAGGCTGTTCGACCCTGTTTTCGCAGATTTTTTTGGTTGTCAGTATGGCGCACTGATGTGCGTCCTAGCGACTGCGGCAGGCTCGACACATAACCGACCGTCCTCACTACTCTTACGGGGGACCTTAAGAGAATGCCAAAGTTCCCCAGACTCGGGTTGCCTGCCGCTCTTGCTGCGGCTTTGACCCACCCGATCATTGAAAGCTTTTATTCGATGCGCGCCTTGCGGCCGCCGTCGTGATATTTCTACCGCAAAAGAAGTTCACGCGATTTTGGGGGAATGAATTAAGCCAGGCCAGATGCAACTACGTCCAACGGTGACTTGGGACCCTCACGAGGCGAGGGGCAGCGTCGGCTAACTTTTTCCATGCTAGACGGTTGCCTCGAACGTCCAAGGTCGAGGGATTGCCACTTGGCCTATTCCACGCTACCAGCGCCGACAGATTGCCGTGCTTGAGATGGGTGGATGCGGGAGCCTGCAATCCGTGCCTCGCCCCTTACATGGATCGCTTGCTCATGCTGCTTTCCCGCTATTTTCTGCCGGTATTACGTGAGACGCCAAAAGAGGCCGAGATCGTCTCCCATCAGTTGATGCTACGCAGCGCCATGATCCGCCAGTCGGCGGCGGGTATCTATTCTTGGCTGCCCTTGGGCTATCGGGTTCTGCGAAAGATCGAGCAGATCGTACGCGAAGAGCAGGATCGTGCCGGCGCCATCGAACTCTTGATGCCTACGCTGCAATCAGCAGACATCTGGCGCGAGAGCGGGCGTTATGAGGACTACGGCAAAGAGATGCTGCGGATCCAGGACCGGCACGAGCGGGATCTGCTCTTCGGGCCCACAAATGAAGAGCTGATAACCGAGATTTTCCGTGAGAGCGTGAGGTCCTACAAGAACTTGCCGAAGAACCTTTATCACATCCAGTGGAAGTTCCGGGATGAAATCCGCCCCAGGTTCGGGGTCATGCGCGGGCGCGAGTTTCTGATGAAGGACGCGTATTCCTTCGATCTGACCGTCGAGGGAGCGCGTAGAGCCTACAATCGCATGTTCGTGGCCTATCTACGGACATTTGCGCGTATGGGGCTGAAATCGATCCCCATGGCCGCCGACACGGGGCCAATTGGTGGCGACCTAAGCCATGAGTTCATTGTTTTGGCAGATACTGGTGAGAGCCACGTTTACTGCCACAAGGACCTCATTGAAGGCCAAGTGCCTGCGCCAGATACCAATTTCGATGACGACTTGAGCTCTATCATCAACGCCTGGACCTCGAAATACGCCGCGACTGAGGAAAAACACGATCCCAAGCGTTTCGACGTCGAGGTTCCTGCCGCGAAGCAGATTTCCGCACGCGGTATCGAGGTCGGCCACATTTTCTACTTCGGCACAAAGTACTCCGAACCAATGGGCGCTAGGGTGCAAGGGCCAGATGGCAACATGGTCACGCTGCAAATGGGTTCATACGGAGTGGGCGTTTCACGTCTCGTGGGGGCCATCATTGAGGCGAGTCACGATGATTCTGGTATTATATGGCCGGTCCCCGTTGCGCCATTTGAGGCTGCTCTCATCAATCTGAAGGTTGGTGATAAAGCGACCGACGAAGCCGCAGTCGGGATATATGAAAAGTTGACCAATGCAGGGATCGAGTCACTTGTCGATGATACGGGTGAGCGCGCTGGTGCGAAATTCGCCACGATGGATCTTATAGGTTTGCCGTATCAGCTCATTATGGGACCTAAGGGGCTCAAGCAAAACGAAGTTGAGGTGAAAGATCGCAAGACGGGTGAGCGCGAAACGCTTTCGCCCGAAGCTGCCGTCAACAGGCTTATCGCCGGCATCGAAAGTCAGCGCGTGCTTGTTTGATGTGAAAGTGACGATACTTGAAACGATAGACCGGCCGGACATGATGCCGGACAGGACTTAAGAGGCACATTAGGAATGACGAGCGCCGGAACGCCCGCCGCCAATGCAGCGGCCACCGACACGCGGCCATTTGCTGCATTCGAATGGCTGTTGGCCCTTCGGTATTTGCGCTCGCGGCGCAAAGAAGGCTTTATCTCCGTGATTGCTGGGTTCTCCTTCACAGGCATCATGTTGGGCGTTGCAACGCTTATTATCGTGATGGCGGTCATGAATGGTTTCCGCAAAGAATTATTCGCCAAGATCCTCGGACTCAACGGCCACGTCATCGTCAATAAGATCGGTGCGCCGTTTACCGATTATCCCGATGTTGCCGCGCGAATTGCCAAGGTCAACGGTGTCAAAGTGGTGCTGCCGCTGATCGAGGGGCAAGTAATGGTGTCGTCGGCTGTGAATGCGACAGGCGCGCTTGTGCGGGGACTGACAGAGTCTGGCATACAATCCTTACCGCTTGTCGCTGACAATGTGCGGTTTGGCACTCTTGATGACTTTGGCCGGCAAAGAGGAATTGCGATTGGAACGCGGCTGGCAAACCTGCTGCGCGTCAATGTTGGTGACAGCATTACACTTGTGTCGCCACGCGGCGCGCAGACGCCATTTGGCACTGCACCGCGTACCAAGCCCTACGCAATCACTGCGGTGTTTGAGATGGGCATGGCGGAATATGACCGAACCATGATTTTTATGCCGCTTGCTGAAGCGCAGCGATACTTCTCGCGTGGTCCGGAAGTGGACGCACTAGAAGTTGTTTCCGAGGATCCGGAAAGAGTCGACGAATATGCCGTGGCGATCAAACAGGCTGGCGGACCGACTATACACGTGTCTGATTGGCGTCAGCGCAACGAGACATTCTTTACCGTGCTTGCGGTGGAGCGCAACGTGATGTTCATCATCCTGTCATTGATCGTCCTTGTCGCTGCGCTCAACATTATCTCCGGGCTCATGATGCTGGTCAAAGACAAGGGGCGAGACGTTGCAATTCTCCGAACTATGGGTGCGACGCGGGGCGCAGTGATGCGCGTCTTTCTTATAACAGGGGCATCTATTGGTGTTGTTGGCACAATCGCAGGTCTCATTTTGGGCGTCATATTTTGCCTGAACGTCGAGTCGGTGCGCGAGTTTGCTGCCTGGCTGACGAACACCACAATCTTCGATCCCAGTGTCTATTACCTAACACGGCTACCTGCCGACATAGACTTGCGTGAAACCGGTTCGATTGTCGCGATGGCATTAGTGCTTTCGATTATTGCGACGCTTTACCCCTCGTGGCGCGCCTCAACGCTCGATCCGGTCGAAGCCCTGAGATACGAGTGAGCAAGCGGCGCATGACTGTCTTAATCGAGGAATTCAAACCTGTGCAAGAGGCTGCGGTGTCCCCGGTTCTGACGCTTGATGGGCTTTTGCGCACCTACCGCCAGGGTACACGTCAGATCGAAGTGCTTACCGGCGCTTCAGCTGACATTTATCCCGGCGAGGCTGTCGCCCTCGTGGGGCCGTCGGGTGCCGGGAAGTCGACGCTCCTGCATATCGCTGGACTGCTAGAGACGCCCGATAGTGGGCACGTCTTTGTAAGCGGTCACGACTGTTCCGAAATAAGTGACATCGAGCGCACGCGCGTGCGCCGCGTGGCTATGGGATTTGTCTATCAATTCCATCAGCTGCTGCCCGAGTTCTCAGCGCTCGAGAACGTGGTCATGCCGCAAATGATCATGGGCCGCGGCCGGCGAAGTGCAGAAGATCGTGCTCAAGATCTGTTGGCCTCGCTGGGACTTGCTCAACGCATCCACCACCGGCCTGCCGAATTATCGGGTGGGGAGCAGCAGCGCACGGCAATTGCGCGGGCGTTGGCGAACAACCCACGTCTCATCCTTGCTGACGAGCCAACCGGAAATCTCGATCCGCACACGGCGGCACAGGTTTTTGACTCTCTCATGAGCCTGATCCGCGGCACGGGTGTTGCTGCCCTAATCGCCACGCATAACCTTGATCTGGCACGGAGCATGGACCGCGTATTACGATTGGCTGACGGAGTTCTGGTCGAGGTTCAGCCAAGCTCGGTCCATTAAGGCCATCCCTCCTCGGGGGATATGCAGACCGCGCTACTTGGGGCAGCAAGGGTCGTGGCTTAGGAAAATACCATGAAAGAGCCGAGGCCCTCCTCACTTTCTAGAAGCTCCGATGCATCCGAGGCAAGCGCAGGGCCTAATTTCGTACATCTCAAAGTGCATTCGGCCTATTCACTTCTCGAAGGTGCGCTCACCATAACAAGACTTGTTGAGCTGGCTGGGGAGGAAGGCTTTCCTGCACTGGGTTTAAGTGACACCAGCAATCTTTTCGGTGCGCTGGAGTTCTCCGACAAACTCGCCGGGGCAGGCATACAACCCATTGTTGGTGTCACTCTCCGGGTCGACTTCGAGGAGAACGCGGCCGAACCGATTGAGCACTCAGGAAAGCCCATCGGGACCGATGGCGATGGTCCTGTTGCGCTTTTTGCCATGAGCGAACTCGGTTACGCTAATCTATTAAAACTGGTTAGTCTCGCTCATTTGGATGCGGAAGATGTGGAGCAGCCTCACGTTTCAGTCTCCGCGCTTGCCGGACATGGAGAAGGCCTAATCGTTCTCACGGGCGGCTCGGATGGACCGATCAATCAAGCCTTGCTCGAAACACAACGTGATCTGGCTCAGGCTCGATTAACGAGCCTCGTATCGATTTTCGGTGATCGGTTATACGTCGAGATCCAGCGCCATGGTCTTAAGAGTGAGCAGGAGGTTGA
>JAUVPN010000106.1 GCA_030598645.1 Hyphomicrobium sp.
AAACTCGACAGAACACGAACCCTCAGCCGGTTCACCATGGCAAGCTCGACGGAACGCGTCTGCAAAACTTTCGAGCCTAGGGAGGCCATCTCCAGCATCTCTTCGTATGAAACCTTCGGCAAACGATGTGCTTTGGGCACGATGCGCGGGTCAGAAGTGTAGACACCGTCAACGTCTGTGTAGATGTCGCATACATCTGCCTTTAACGCGACGGCAATGGCCACCGCACTGGTGTCAGAGCCCCCCCTTCCCAGCGTCGCGATCCGCTGACGGTCTGGCTCGATGCCCTGGAAGCCAGTGATGACCGCCACTTCGCCATCCTCCAAGCGCCGGCACACGTCACGGCCATCGATGCCCTTGATGCGCGCTGCGCCATGAGCAGCGGTGGTCAGGATTGGCACCTGCCAGCCATGCCAAGAGCGTGCCTGCAGGCCCATCGATTGAAGCACGATTGCAAGCAAACCTGCGGAGACTTGCTCACCGGTCCCAACAACGGCGTCGTACTCGCGCGCATCATGGAGAATAGCTGCTTCCCGCACCCAGGAAACGAGCTGATTTGTGACGCCAGCCATGGCAGACACAACGACCGCAACCTTGTTGCCGCCTTCGACCTCGCGCTTCACGTGACGCGCGACGTTGCGGATGTGCTCGATGTCGGCGACCGAAGTGCCGCCAAACTTCATAACGACGACAGACATTACGTTACGTTTCCCGCCCCAAGCGCTCTTGAATACTGTTCGGATCGGCCCCCAGTGGGCGCAGGCCAAAAAATCGAAAACCGGCCGTGTCAGCGCAATGGGCATCTGGCAAATAGATTTGCCGTTTACGACCTGTTCTCATAACGAGATCAGCACGTTCCCGCAACAACGTAGCCTTGACAATGCAGTTGTAGGCTCCGCGTATGCCACGAAGAATGAAAAGCAAACCTTTAACCTCACCTGATGCTACGCTAGACGTTCGCGAACTCCAGCGATTCGAGCGCCTTTCCAGCGAATGGTGGGACCCGAAAGGCAAGTTCCACCCTTTACATCGGCAAGGGCCTGCCCGCCTCACCTTCATACGCGATACCCTAACTGATCACTTCCAGCTTCAGCCAAAATCCATTAAGGTCCTGCAGAATATAAGAATTCTTGACATTGGCTGCGGCGGCGGCCTCATCTGCGAACCACTTGCTCGCCTAGGCGGCAAAATAACTGGAATCGACCCCACGTCGGATTCTATTGCTGCAGCCCGCCGGCATGCTCTAGCCCAGCGCCTTTCGATCGATTATCGCGTCGCACGCGTCGAAGATCTGAGTGCTACCGGGGAGACCTTCGACGCAGCGGTCTGCCTTGAGGTGATCGAGCACGTCCCTGACACAGCAGCGTTCCTTAATGTGACCGCCAGCCTCATTCGTCCGGGTGGCGCAATCGTATTTTCCACGCTCAATCGAACTTGGAAGTCGTACCTGCTAGCGATCGTGGCTGCGGAATACGTGCTCGGTTGGCTGCCCCCTGGCACCCATAACTGGCAGCGTTTTGTGACACCGGAGGAACTTAGTCAGCAGATGTCAGCTGCTGGGCTAAGGCCACCGAAGTTCTGCGGAATGGTCTACGATGTGATTCGCGATGAGTGGCGTCTTGATCGCAATACTGACATCAACTATCTGGCCGCTACCTCTCGCCCGATGTGACTGCCTGCAGCGCATAGCAGCTCACAGAGATATCGGGAGCAGTTGGTCGGAACGTGCCTTGAAGGAAATTGGTACCGCCTCCCCGGCTCGAACGGGGGACCTCTAGATCCACAATCTAGCGCTCTAACCACCTGAGCTAAGGCGGCACGCTTGCGGTTCTCAACCAGCGTAACCTAATCGGCGCGTCTTAAAACCCTCCATAAGGCCTGATCGTCAAGCAAAAACCGGGCGCAACGATTGACGTCTACCCAATGGGCGGCGGTCGCAATAGCCCAGCCAAGTACTTGCCACTAGCCCTTTGGCTGGGTCTTTTGCGCCGCCTCGCTCATCAGCTTGCCGAGTTCCTGGGCCTGTTGGGCGTAGGCGTTCATTTGCTTTTGCGCATAACGCTGCTGGATCTCCATATACTGCTTGAGGTCTCGCGCTCGCGACAAATCGCTTGCAAATCGAAAGCTCGCCTGGATGTTTTCCTCTGCAAATTTGGTCACCTGCGACTGCAATTCGATGGCACTTTGGGCCATAGCACCCTGCGACTGCGAAACTGTATCCTGGACTTTGCGAGCCATATCCATGAATTGTCCGTACGCTGAGCGCGCCTGCTCGACGTTGCGCTCGGCGAGCTCACGAACTGCCTCCGGAATCTCGAATTGCGGCTTATCAGACATCGGCGATTTCCTCCTTATAGTCCAGGAAGCTCCTGCGACCCGCTCCTGGTTAGCGGGCAATGGCCAATTATATCCCGGGACCGGAATGAAGCGACCGCGAAATTGAGTGTGTATAGTATGCCTGGGGCGGTCCGGTTCGTGGACGCAAAGAGCCGCACGCGCTAACACACTTTAAGCCTTGGTGTTTTATCCATGCCTGCTGACGGACTTCGCGCATTGCCACGATCGCCTGGGCCCGAGGAAGCGCTTTCGCGTTGCAGTGGCCCCGCTTGGGTGATCGATCCTGCCAAAGGTCGCGTCCTTGCAGCAAACTCTGCCGGGGCCGCACGCATGGGGCTGTGCCCGGACGCGGCCTCCGGAACATTGGATGCGGCGATGCCTGGCCTAATCCGTCTCCGAGCCATGACGCACCAGCCACTCAAGTTTGGAAAGCGCGAATCCCTCGTGTTTTGGACGGCCTACGGTGCAGAAAACCTCCTTTGCAGTGTCAGCAACGTGGGGGAATCGGGCGGCACGCAGCTGGTACTCGTCACTATGGTGAACGAAGACCGAGACGTCGCGACCACGAATGTTGCTAGTAAATCGGGCGGGATTTCCGCCGAAGCTGATGACGACGCGACGCTCAAGAAGATCGCCGGCGCCATTCGCGGTGGATTTGGCGGGCACAACGACCAGAACGACGAACAGGCGGCTGAACTGGACGAGGAGGAGGGGTTTCGTGCCGCCTCATCGCCTGACCACTCTCAGAACATCTCCAAGCTCGCCCATGAGCTAAGAACACCTTTGAGCGCCATCGCCGTCGCCGCCGAAATCATGAAGGACGAGCGCTTCGGCAAACTACCAAATGCGCGCTATCGCGGCTACGCAACCGACATTCACGACAATGCCTGCCACGCCCTTGCGGTCATCCGTCGACTACTCGGCGGCGATGCACCAGAAACCACGACAAACCTCCTTGAAACGGTCGAACTGAATCTCAACGCGATCGCCAAAGGTTCTGTTTCTGCCATGCGGCCGCTTGCTGAGGGAGCAAACCTAAAGCTTCGCCAGAAATTGCACACGCGACTGCCCCGCGTTGTTGGCGACTCGATAATGGTGAAACAGGTCTTATTTAATTTGTTGGCCAATGCCATTAAGTTTACCGAGCCGGGCGGCGAGGTGCGGGTGGTCACAGGTCTTGGCTTCGATCAGGCTGTATTTGTCGCAGTCCGCGACTCAGGGCCCGGCATGAGCGCAAATGAGATCGAGCGAGCGCTCAATGCAGCCTCCCCTCCAAAGCCGGAGCGCAAGCAGGGAGGCGGCCTGGGAATAGGATTACCGCTGGCGCTTAGCTTGGCGAAAGCCAACGGCGCACGGCTCGAGATCGATAGCGCGTCGGGCGAGGGAACGGCCGTCGCATTGATCTTTCCCAAAGAGCGCGTCGTTGCCCGCTAGTTGCCTGCGTCGGTCTTTTGGTTCGCGAGTTTGAATTAGACAAGTTCTAATCTATTGCATTTACTCGTGTTTTGGTTGACTGGCCGCGGTTGAGCAGGCTAGGGGTGGCTCAATGCGGGCAGGTGCTCGCTGGGGGGGCGACTGAGACTCTTCCCAATACCGGGGCCTTGAACCTCGACTATTGGAGCAAACCAATGCGAAACTCCCGCGCTCCTTTGCGCCATGCGACGGCGATCGGACTCCTCGTTCTTTTGAATCTATCGAACGAATTTGTGCCATCGGCGAGTGCGAACGAAGAAGTCAACATCTACTCTTACCGCGAGCCAGGTTTGATCAAACCCTTGCTCACAGCGTTCAACAAAAAAACAGGTATCAAAACGAACGTCGTATTCGCCAAGAACGGCCTCGTTGAGCGGCTTGCAGCAGAAGGGCGCAATAGCCCGGCCGACCTACTTCTGACAAACGAATTTGGATTATTAACACGGGCCGTGAAAGCCGGCGCAACGCAGACCGTTCGCTCAGGAGTGATCGACGAAGCCATTCCGGAGAACTTGCGCGACCCGGACGGTCATTGGTTCGGCCTCACACGGCGGGCGCGCGTGGTCTACGCCTCGAAGGATCGCGTAGACCTGGATTCGATCACATATGAAGAGCTTGCTGAGCCGAAATGGCGTGCCAAGATCTGCATGCGCTCAGGCCAGCACACGTACAACGTTGCTCTTGTGGCTTCAATGATCGCCCACCACGGCGAGGAGGAGGCCGGAAAGTGGCTTGAGGATCTCAAAGCTAATCTCGCGCGGCAACCCGCAGGCGGGGACCGAGACAGCGTACGCGACGTCAAAGCTGGCCTATGCGATCTCGCGATCGGCAACACCTACTACATGGCCACCATGCTCAAAAACCCGGACCAAAAGGAATGGGCCGACGCGGTACGCATCCTATTCCCCAATACCAATGGACGCGGCACGCATGTCAATATTTCGGGCATGTCGCTCGCTGCCAATGCGCCAAACAAAGACAACGCTCTCAAGTTGATGGAGTTCCTTGTGTCGCCAGAAGCGCAAGAAATCTATGCGCAAATGAACGGCGAATACCCCGTTGTACCAGGTGTGCCCGCCTCGAAACTCGTTGAAAGCTGGGGCACGCTAAAGGCCGACGCTTTGCCGCTGGAAAAAATTGCGGAGCTTCGCAAGAAAGCTTCCCAGCTTATCGACAGGGTGCAGTTCGATCAGGGACCAACCTTCTGATGTCAGAAACAAGAACCAGTCGCAAAAGCTGTCCTTATGAGGATACCGCGTTGCCGACAGGCGAAGTGTTGTCGGCGCCCGAACGACTGGTCGGGTTCGGCTTTCGCTGCTGGCTAGCCGGGTACCAGACGAGTGACATTGGCTGCTGGGAAGTCGCCTGGCACGAGTTTTCGAAATCTGTCGGCGCGCGCGCAGCCAAACCGCTCATGACTGAGCTCGCGTGGTGGGTGCGCACCATACAGGATGGTGCAGGACGAAAAATAGAAATCTACCCCGCACCATGCCGAAGGTTCTGCCGCGACGAGTGTTTGGCAATATCCATGGTCGCGGCAAGCCAGCATAGCGCGTGCCCGGCGTTCCGTGCTTGCGCTGTCGCTCTTTTGGGATCCAACAAGATCGAGGAGACCATTGATGGGGCAGAGTGTTTCGCGCGCAGCCTCAAAAATGTCGATCAGATATTGTCGCCCAGCTCTGTATTCATGGGCGCCAACCTCGTCTCACCGGGCCTACATGGCCATAGCTAGGAAAGACCGCATTGCGCTGCGAATAGGAAGAGCAAGAACAGGATCCTGGCCGGGCTATGTCGGATCACGGGCCCCAATCGAGTTCGCCGCGCAATTTGAGCGACGCCGTGCTGCGTAACTCGCGAGTATTGCAAGCAATCGCGGCATGGCGCCAGAAGCGGCGCACATCACCGGCATGGACTGCGGCTGTTGCCGCTATCCTAGCGGTCATAGCGCTGCCGGTTGCTACTATTGTTGTGCTCGCGCTGACACCCGAAGAAAATATCTGGCCACACCTCTTGCGCACCGTCCTACCCGGCGCGGTGGTACGAACGGTCTTATTGGCAAGCGGCGTCGCCATGATCGCATTCGCAGTGGGCACGGCGACAGCCTGGCTCATCACCATGTACCGCTTTGCTGGACGCGAAATCTTAGATCGACTCTTAGTGCTGCCGCTGGCCGTGCCGACCTACATCGTGGCCTATTGCTACGTGGAGATCTTTGACTCTGCCGGCCCGCTTCAGACCAGCCTGAGATCCATTTTCGGTTGGACGAGCCCGGCCGAATATTGGTTCCCTCAAGTGCGCTCACTTGGGGGCGCGATATTCGTTTTTGCCTCGGTGCTTTACCCTTATGTCTACCTCACAGCGCGGGCAAGTTTCGCACAGCAGTCGGTCTGCGCGCTGGAGGTCGCCCGCACCTTGGGTCGGTCTCCGCTCGGCGCATTTTTCGAAGTTGCGCTTCCGCTTGCCCGTCCAGCGATAGCTGCCGGCGTCGCGCTTGTTATTATGGAATGCCTAAACGACCTGGGGGCAGTCCAATACCTGGGCGTCGAAACGCTAACGGCAAGCATATATGCTACCTGGCTGCAGCGATCAAACCTCGGTGGAGCGGCCCAGCTATCCGCCGTCATTTTAGTTTTTATTGCAGTACTGTTCGCTATAGAGCGCAAAGCTCGGTCTGGCGCACGCACGCATCACACCACAGGCCGCTATCGAGCGATCCCCTTCCAAGACCTACCGAAGTGGAAAGGGGCCGCTGCAACGACACTGGCGGCTCTACCGGTTATTTTTGGTTTTGTAGTGCCGCTAATCGTGCTCGCACAGAACGCAATGGCGCACGCTTCAGGAGCGATCGCTGGCGGATACCTTTCAGCAGCCCGCAACAGCCTGCTGCTTTCTTGCGTCGCGGGCATGATCGCAGTCGCCGTCTCGCTGACGCTAGGATACGCCCGCCGAGTTGCTGGCAATGGATTCATTCGTCCCGCGGTCCGACTCGCCGGACTTGGCTATGCTATTCCCGGCACCGTGCTCGCGATCGGCGTGCTTATTCCCCTGGCGGCTATTGACAACCGCCTGGACGCGATCTTTCGCAGTAGTTTCGACGTCTCGACCGGTCTTTTGCTTTCCGGCTCGTTGTTCGCCATCATTCTTGCTTATGTCATCCGCTTTCTAGCGGTCGCATTGGGGCAAATAGAAGCGGGACTGGAGCGCATCTCGCCAAGCCTAGACGCCGCGGCACGCACGCTTGGCGAGACGGCCCTTTCGACTCTATGGCGCGTGCATTTCCCGCTACTGCTGCCACCACTTGGCGCGGCGGCGCTCCTCGTTTTCGTCGATTGCATGAAGGAGTTACCAGCCACGCTGCTCTTGCGTCCATTTAACTTCGAGACGCTCGCCACGCACGTCTATACGCTTGCTTCGATCGAACAACTGGAGCAAGCCGCGCTTGGGTCGCTGACAATCGTGCTCGTTGGCCTCATACCGGTACTGCTATTACACAGAGCTATCGCAGGTGGGCGGGCGGGAAGTCGCGCCGTCTAAATGCGCTCATAACTCCAGACCATCTCGAGTCCCTCGCCCAGAGTATTTGGGGCTAATCACCGACCCGGGGACAGATTGGCAACACTGACATGCAGCCAATCGATAAAGGCACACATGATGAGTATCCACCCGCGCGCCATATTGTTGTCACGACCGCTTGGAATTTACGCTGTCACGATAAAGAGCAAAGACACAATTGGTGCGCTCGACGGCAAATGATTGGCCAGAGCCAAACCTGAATCTCGTTAGCAAATAGCGCAGACGTCGAAGCATGCTCGCTTTTCTTTCCAAAGAAGTATACAAAGTGATTCGAAACGGTTGGAAAACCGTCTCACGTCGGCGCTTAGTGCAGCGGAACGCTTGCACGCCGCGACTGCCACGATTAAAAGTGTCGGAGTCCCTAATCGCTCTTAAGGACATCCACTCGGTCTGCTTCAATTAGGGTAGACTGTAGGTTGGCAACGAGTGCGTACGCTAAGACGGCAGGGTCTATGGAATCCCACAGGCAAACGTTGCGACGCTTTTTTGTGTCGGTCGTGGTTCTGTGCAGCCTGATTTTTCTCATCGCAGCACCCGTCTTCGTCGACGGCCAACATCCAGGCCTGTCACTCAAGAGCGCTGCTGTCTATGCCGCGTCCGGGGACAGCTATAGCCTCAGCGCCCCAGTCCGGCTGCTCCAAGCACCGGTCATAGAGCTGGAACGCGGAACCATTTCGATCCCCCAGAACAGCACCGGCCTTGCACGTAGCGGCGAGATGCTCGCGATGTTCATCACGGGTAGCAGTTCGCGCATTGCCCTGAAGGATGCGAGGTTTTCCGCCGACTTCTCCGGCTCCGGCACAACCACCTTAAATAAGGCTGCGCCCGGCGGCGAGGCGCCCCTAGTAACGGTTCTCAAAGATATCACGTTCGACTCGCTTACCGTGCGCGACAGCACGGTTCACCTGAAGATGGCCAACGG
>JAUVPN010000230.1 GCA_030598645.1 Hyphomicrobium sp.
GGTGGGATCTTAAGGAACGCTGGCGCGAGCATTCTGATCATCGGTTCGGAAATCAGCAGCGTCGGCCAGTTGTTGTTGGGACTTTGTGAGGGCCTTCGATATATGGAGACAGTAGAAGCTCTCTCCAGTTCAGGTTCGATCGAGCAGATCGTGCCGGCCCGACCGGAGACGATCGCGCTCATTCAATACACGTCTGGCAGCACGGGAGATCCTAAGGGCGTCGTGCTCACGCACGCGAATCTTTTGGCGAACGTTCGAGCAATGGGGGAGGCGCTTGATGCAAGCTCGGCGGACGTCTTCGTGAGCTGGCTGCCGCTTTATCACGATATGGGACTGATCGGGGCCTGGCTCGGCACGCTTCACTATGGTGTGCCCACGGTTATCATGGCGCCGCTCGCCTTCCTCGCGGACCCGGGTCGATGGCTGCGCGCGATGGGCCGGCACAGAGCCACGCTCTCGGCCGCCCCCAATTTTGCATTTGAGCTATGCTGTAAGAATGTCCGCGACGAGGACATCAAGGGGCTCGACCTTAGTTCGCTTAAGATGCTGGTGAACGGTGCCGAGCCGGTCAGTCCGGCCACGATCGAGCGGTTCACTGCTCGTTTTAAGAAGTTTGGGTTCCAGCCCGAGGCCTTAGCACCGGTTTACGGACTGGCCGAAAATTCTGTCGGTTTGACTTTCCCCCCAGTCGGCCGGGGACCAATCGTGGATAGGGTGCAGCGCTCAACGCTTTCCCGTGACGGGTATGCCAAACCGGCTGACGCCAGTGATGCAACCGCATTGAAATTTGTCGCGTGTGGGCGACCCATTGAAGGTCATGAGGTTCGCATTGTGGATGAGGCCAGCGCCGAGGTGCCCGAACGCACCGAGGGCCGGCTTCAATTTAGGGGGCCTTCTGCAACGTGCGGGTACTTCCGTAATGATCCCAAGACCAGGGCATTATTCGATGGCGAATGGCTGGACAGCGGAGATCGGGCCTACATCGCTGCCGGTGATATCTTTATCACGGGCCGCATCAAGGACATGATCATCAAGGCAGGGCGCAACATCTACCCGCATGAACTGGAGGAGCTCGTAGGAAGCGTGGAGGGAGTGCGCAAAGGGTGTGTAGCCGCCTTTCCAAGCACATCAGAGGGGGCAGATGCGGAGCGCCTCGTACTGTTGGTGGAGACGCGCATGACCAAGCCCGATGCCCTCGACGCATTGAGGAAGCGAATTGTGGAGCAGACCAAGACGCAGCTCGATATGGCCCCGGATGAGGTGGTGCTGGCGCCGCCTCACACGGTGCCAAAAACATCAAGCGGCAAACTGCGGCGCTCCGCAGCGCGTGCCCTATATGAAAGCGGTCTGCTTTCTGAGAAAGGCTCCGCACTATGGTGGCAGCTGGCACGGCTCTCCCTTTCCGGGTTTGGCAATCGGATGCGACGAGCACGCCGATGGATCCTTGATCGTGCCTATGCTGGTTACTGGTGGACGCTGCTGGCCGTAATTGGAGTGACATTGTGGCCTGTCGTTCTACTGCTGCCCGAGCGGCAATACCGCCATCGCGCGATTCATTCCGCAGCGCGCACGTTTTTGTGGCTTACGGGTTTGTCGCCCAAGATCGTCATGGATGAGCTAATCCCTCTGCGCAATGTGTTGCTAGCGGTGAACCATGCGAGCTATCTCGATGCGGTGGTGCTCGCAGCAGTGATCCCAGGTCCGCTCACTTTCGTTGCCAAAGAGGAGCTGGCAGATCAGCTGGTGGCTGGGCCCTTCTTGCGCCGCATCGGCACGCTGTTCGTGCGCAGGACCGACGTCATGGGGGGCGTGGAAGACACACGCAGTATTTTGGAGGCTGCGCGCACCGGTGAACGTATCGTCTCGTTCCCGGAGGGGACCCTCACTCGGATGCCGGGTCTTCTCGGATTTCACCTTGGAGCATTCTTAGTTGCGGTCGAGGCGGACACTGCGGTGGTTCCGGTGGTCATCGCAGGCACGAGGTCCGTTCTGCGGGGTGGACAATGGTTGCCACGGCGCGGCGAAATAAGCGTGCACATTAGCAAGGCATTGCAGGCCGAGGGGGACGACTTCAGAGCGGCGGTGCGTCTACGCGATGCTGTGCGCGATAGGATGCTAACGCTTTGCGGCGAACCTGATCTCGCACGGGAGAAGGTGTCGCTCCTAGCGACACCACCAGATGCATCGCAGAAGACGTTTTGAGAACGGGAAGGGCAACGCTCCGTTCCCCCTATGAGCAAGATTCCCCCCATCAAGAGCGTCAACCGCAAATGTGCGATCGACACGACTTCGTCCGGGTAAAGCGTAATTGGTATCCCGAAGAGCGCCTCCCTTGCAGATATTCTATATTACGCCTGTGCCGCGGGCCAGCGGTGGGTTAGAAAACAAATGTTTATGACCGCCACGACACGGTGCGCTCGTTCCTCTAATCAAGCTTTAAACTAGTCGCCCCATGCCACCACTGCCAAAAGAAAGCATCTGATGAAAATTGTCATTGCACCCGACTCCTTCAAAGAGAACCTGACGTCCCTGGAGGTGGCAAGTGAGATTGAGAGCGGCTTGAAGCGCGTCTGGCCGGACGCCGATTACGTCAAGGTGCCAATGGCTGATGGCGGCGAGGGAACGGTGCAATCGCTCGTAGACGCGACCGGCGGCGAGATCGTCAAGTGCGAAGTAATGGGGCCGCTCGGTGACAAGGTCCAGGCATCTTATGGACTACTCGGCGATGCTGGTGTCGCCGTGATTGAGATGGCAGAGGCATCTGGGCTTCCCCTCGTTCCTAAGGATCAGCGAGATCCCCTGCGGGCGACAACGTTCGGCACGGGCGAGCTTGTCGCCGATGCCATTAATCGGGGGGTGAAGGAAATCATAATCGGAATTGGCGGATCAGCCACAAACGATGCGGGTGCTGGGATGGCGCAAGCGCTTGGCGTGCGATTTCACAACGCGCGCGGCATCCTGATCACTGATCCGCTCGGCGGCGGTCGGCTCGCTGAAGTCGCCTCGATCGATATGACGCAGGCCAACGCCGGCCTCAATCGTGTGCGCATCAGCGTGGCCTGCGACGTCACGAATCCTTTATGCGGGGATAAGGGCGCCTCGCACGTCTACGGTAGGCAGAAGGGCGCCACGCCAGAGGCGATTGAGCAACTTGACAAGAACTTGGCACACTTTGCCCGGGTCATTCGTTGCGACCTCTCCATAAATATCGCGGATGAGCCTGGTGCTGGGGCTGGTGGTGGCATTGGTGCGGGACTTATGGCTTTCACCAATGCCACTTTAAAGCGTGGTGTCGAGCTGGTGATTGCTCACACGGGTCTCGATAAGCACATGCAGGGCGCTGGCCTTGCTATAACAGGCGAGGGCCGTGTTGATGTCCAAACCGCCTTCGGTAAAACGCCATCGGGCGTAGCCGCGGTCGCGCGCAAGAGTGGCGTGCCGGTGGTGGCAATTGGCGGCGGTTTGGCCGACGATGCAGCGGGCGTATTTGCACATGGCATCGATGGACTGGAGTCGGCAACGCCCAATGCTATGCCACTTGATGAGGCGATCGAAAAATCGCGGCAATATCTCCAAGACGCCGCTGAACGTGTCGCTCGCCTAATCGTTATAGGCCAGCGCATGCCAAGGACGCCGCGCTAGTCGGCGGAGATAGGTAGCTCGGCAAGCAATCGTAGGCTTGCATTCCGCGTTTAGCTATTTGTCCTTGCCGGATATCGCCACTGCCGCTTTCAACTTCTCAAGCGCCCGCCTGCGAGCAAGCCCGCGTTCTCTGTCGGGCACGTGAATCAGCCCTGCTATTTGGCGTACCAGTGCATCCTCGTAAGGGTCGAGAATGCCGTCGGAATAGGCAACCTTCCATAGCATCTCGATGACCTCGGCCCGCTGCTCGTCACCCATGCGTTTTGTGATCTGGTGGGTAAAAGGAAAGTACTGGGCTGAATCTTCCACCTTTTTCTGGGCCTGCATAATAAGAGATTGCACGGCCTCATGATCAAGATCGAATTTCCTGGCAAGCAGTCGTTCGATCGTTGCCCGCTCGGTATCGTCGAATTTGCTGTCCATGTGTGCAGCCTCTATCAACAAGGCCGCAACGGACAGCTGAAGGTCGTCTGTATTGGCCACCAATACCGGAGCCGTGCGGCCAGATAGAAGCTCAAGAAGGCGATCAATCATGTCATCTCCAAGTTCACGGCGAGGCAGAAACAAAAACCGTGTTGCCAGCAACGTGGCGTTACTGCGACGGCAGCATAGTGGTATCGAGTTACCGTGTTTCGGTGCATCATCTCTCTTTCGGTAGAGGACGGCGACCCTATCGCTAAACTGCACTAAATGCGCAGAAGCCGTCCGACACACTGCGCCACGCCATCCTGCCAGGCCGGCAACCTAATTCCGAAGGTGCGATCTAACTTGCTACAATCAAGCAGCGAGTTGGCCGGGCGGTGTGCTCGCGTCGGATAGTCGAGGCTGGTGATTGGATCGACGGTCGCCGTAGGACCGCCCAGCTCGGCCGAGCAACGAAACACTTCAACCGCCATCTTGTACCATGTCGTCGTGCCCGCACCAGCGGCATGATAGACGCCCCAAGGTGCTGCACTGTCTGTTGCTACGCCGAGCTTGCGCGCAAGGTTCAGTATTGCTTCGAC
>JAUVPN010000206.1 GCA_030598645.1 Hyphomicrobium sp.
ACCTATGCTCGACCTCAGGAATGCCATTCATGCTCCCCTGAAGGGCTAAAGTCCCGCGATGCCCTCTGCATAGAGTGCATGATTCTGCGAGTTGCGGCCACTGCCGACGACCGCAATCGAGGGCACGTTTTCTGCAATATGCGCCGCAAAGTCACGAACTAGCTCCGGTGTTACATCATCGACCTTCTGCATAAGCTCGCCATTAGAAAGTATGCGGCCATGGCTCAACAGGTGCCGTGCCATTTGCTCGCCGCGAGCAGAACAGCTTTCCAGCGCCATCAAGAGGCCCGCTTTGAGCTGAGCTTTTGAGCGCAATATTTCTGAGTCAGTCGGCACCTTATCGGCAGCGCGCCTCATCTCGATGGCGACCACGTCGATGAGCTCGATCATCATGTCTGATCCCGTTGCTGCATGTATCCCGAGCAATCCCGCATCTTTTAGCCCCCACGCAGTGGAGTAGATCGAATAACAAAGGCCGCGCTTCTCGCGTGCCTCTTGGAAAAGGCGTGAGGACATGCCCCCCCCCAACAATCCGGAGAATACTTGGGCCGTGAAAAACGCATCCTCTCGGTAGGAGGGCCCCGAAAAGCCAATCAGGAGGTGGCTCTGTTCGAACGACTTTTCCGACGTGCGGGTGCCGCCCACGTAAGTAATTGGCCCATCGCCCTTAATTTTACCGCCACTGAGCCCGCCGAATAGGGCCTCAGCGTGGCGAACGAAGGCGTTATGCTCAACTGCACCAGCGGCGGAAATTACCATGTTTTCAGCTAGATAGTGATTGGCAAGAAAGCCCTCAAGGTCGCGGGCTGTCAAGCTCCTAACGCTGTCAGGCGTGCCCAGGATCGGCCGACCAGCAGGTTGCTGGGGAAAAGCTGCCTCGTGCAAGAGATCGTAAGCGACGTCATCGGGGCTATCGCGCGTTGCTGCAATCTCCTGGAGGATCACTTGACGCTCACCCTCTAGCTCTGCTGTCCCAAAGGCCGCGTTCATCAAAATATCAGCGATGAGACCGAGTGCTACACCCTCATCACCCTTCAGAACGCGCGCGTAATACGCCGTCGACTCCAAGCTGGTGGCAGCATTCAGTTCGCCGCCGACGCTTTCGATTTCTTCGGCAATTTGTCGCGCGCTGCGATGTTGCGTGCCCTTGAAAGCCATATGCTCGAGGAAATGCGAGATGCCGTGCTCCCGCTCTGACTCGTGACGGGCACCGACGGCAACCCACAAGCCTAGCGACACAGTCTCCAGATGGGGCATGCTCTGCGTGGCGACCCTTAGCCCATTGGAAAGCGTCGATACTTCTGGCGTCATCCGCGCTCCTTAATCGTCGCGCGGGATCGCGCCTCTACATGGCGCTCGATGGCGACGAGGTTGTTATCGATTGTATCGAACCGTTCCTTATCCGTGACAAGGCCGCTCAATCGTTCTGGAAGCACGGGATGCTCGCCTGTAATCTCTCTAATGGCGTCCGGAAATTTGGCAGGGCTTGCCGTTGCCAATACTATCTGCGGGACATCTCCTTTGAGTACCCGCTCCGCAGCGATAACGCCGCAAGCGGTATGAGGATCTACTAGGTAGCTGCATTTGTCCCGAACGCGGCAGATAGCAGCGGCCACATCGTCCTCATTGGCTGCCGCTGCAACAAAGTCTTCGTGCATGACGTCCATAAGCGGGCCTAACTCGAAGCCGCGCGTTTCTTTAAGCGATCGCATCATATTACGGATAAGCTCGGCATCGCGGCCCGATGCTTCAAACAGATAGCGCTCAAAATTCGAAGAAACTTGAATATCCATCGATGGCGATGTGGTGGCGACGACGTCGCGCATCTTATAGGCGCCGCTCGCCAGCGTCCGCGGTAGGATATCGTTGACGTTGGACGCAATCGCAAGCTGAGCAATGGGAAGCCCCATACGTTTGGCGACATAACCTGCAAAAATATCACCGAAATTCCCAGTTGGCACTGCGAACGAGACCGGCCGGTGTGGGGCGCCGAGCGCCACGGCAGCCACGAAGTAGTAGGACACTTGCCCGGCGATGCGCGCCCAGTTGATGGAGTTTACGCCAGAAAGGCCAACCCGGTCGCGAAAGGCATGATCATTGAACATCGCCTTCACGAGCGCTTGGCAATCATCAAACGTCCCGCGAACCGCAACGGCGTGCACGTTGTCATCCTTGGGCGTCGTCATCATGCGCCGCTGCACATCGGATACCCGTCCCTCGGGAAATAGGATGACCACGTCCACGCGTTGAGAGCCGCGGAAAGCCTCGATGGCGGCACCGCCGGTATCGCCAGACGTGGCGCCAATGATTGTCGCTCGCTGACCGCGTTTGGCGAGAACGTGATCTATCAGTGGCGCAAGCAGCAGCATAGCCACGTCTTTGAAGGCGAGCGTTGGCCCATGGAAGAGTTCTAGCACCCACCGATTCTCGGCGATCTGGGTGAGTGGCGTCACGTTCGGATGGTCAAACCGCGCGTACGCATCCCTCGCCATCTGCGTTAGATCGGCCCGCGATATTGAGCTGCCGATGAAGGGCAAGACGACCTCGACGGCGACCTCTGAGAACGATTTGCCCGCAAAAGATGCAATCATTTCCGGCGATAGTACGGGCCAGGTCTGCGGCACAAAGAGGCCGCCGTCGCGCGCCAACCCCGCCAGTAGCACGTTCTCAAAGTCGAGCGGCTGTGCTTCACCTCTGGTCGAGATGTAATTCAAACGGCGTGGCCTCGTTTCCTGGCAAATCTCAATGTTTGGCCCGGCACACTAGTGCGCGCCCGCATTGGGAACAAGCAAGCTTGCTCCTGCCAGACTACGCAAATCGACCACATCGGCCGTCAGCCGACTGTACGGCGCCAGCGGGAGGCGGCATAAGCTACGAAAACAGCAATCAGCGCCGCAGCCAGGCCGTACCAGGTGATGGCGTACTCCAGGTGACGATTAGGTAGATGGAGCCGCGTGACGCCGCCCTTGGGCCAACCACCCGGCGTGCGTGGCTCGGTCTCCGCATCAATGAAAAATGGAACGATCCGCAGTGCGTTCGTAGCGAACACGGACGCCGCCATGGCATCTAAATCGCGCCAGTACCACAAATTGTCCGCAAGATTGTTTTCCGGAGTGAATATGCCGGGCACTTGAGGACGGCGCACGAGCCCAACGATCTCCACAACACCAGCGACCTGACCCGCTAGACGCGTCGTGGCATCTTTGAGTTCTGAGGGAACGATGCCGCGATTTACGAAAAGGATGCTGCCGTCGGCAAGCCGGAGCGGAGTAAAAACGTGATAGCCGGCACCATATGTTGAATCGAATGCAAAAAGATGGCGTTCATTATTGTGCAGGAACTGCCCCTCGGCTTTAACCCGCAAATACTCAACGTCATTGCCCGCGCGTTTTAATTGTTCAGCTCGCGTCAGCGCCACTGGCTCACCGTGCGCACGCTCCGAAATGTCGGTCAGCAATGCTTGCTTCCATACCAGCCGCTGCATCTGCCAAGTGCCAAGGCCAATCAGGATTGCAAGACCCGCTATCGTCATGATGGTCGGCCATAGGAGGCCTTTGGACTTGATTAGGGTCAACATCTTGTTGGATCGCACCCCCAACGCCTGTCAGTCTTGGGCAAGGCGACCCTCCTCAGCCTTGTTCTTGTACTGCAGCGCGATAAGCAGCGCTTTGAGGAAACGTAGAAGGCCGAGTGCGAACAGCGGTGTAAAAGCGCCCCAAAGCACAACGTGCACCCAAACCGTGGGCTCATAAGTGAACTCTACGTAAAGCGCTAGTCCGAGGACCAGAAAACCGAGAATAAAGATCGCGAAGACGGCCGGGCCATCGCCAGAGTCAACGAAGCGATAGTTGAGCCCGCATTTTTCGCAATCTTCTCGGAGTTCAAGCACGTTTTTGAAGAGTTGCCCTTTGCCGCACTTGGGGCATCGTGCAAGCAACCCTGCGTAAATTGGTGAAACGGCGTTCGATTCAGTCAACAAAAAGGGCTCCCAGAACCGCACTGCGAGGCCGATAAATGGGCACCTCCAAATATGCGGAACAGCATTGGTAGCAGTTACCACAGCGTAACCGCGGGCGACAGTTCGGCCCCCTCGGAATACATGTGGGGCGACCATCGGGCCGCCCCACAATTATAACTGCTTCTCCTCATTCGGAGGTCTGCGTCTGCTTAGTGAGTGCCAACGCCACCTGGGTTCGGCCCTGCTCCCCAAACGTAAATTGCCGCGAATAGGAATAACCAGACGACGTCGACAAAATGCCAATACCAAGCTGCGGCCTCAAAGCCGAAGTGCCCTTTGGGCGTAAAGTGGCCCCAGAGAGCGCGAATGAGGCAAATGAGCAGGAAGATTGTGCCGATAATAACGTGAGCGCCGTGGAAACCCGTCGCCATGAAAAACGTCGAACCGTAAATATGGCCCGCGTAGCTGAAGGCGGCGTGAAGGTACTCATAGGCCTGGAAGCCCGTAAAGATGAGACCAAGAATAACAGTTAGGATGAGGCCGAGCACGAGGCCGCGACGGTCATCCTTCAAAAGCGCATAATGCGCCCACGTCGCGGTGACACCTGACGTCAATAGGATGAGAGTGTTGAGTAACGGAATGCCCCACGGATCAAACGTATGCTCAAACACACCCGGTGTGGCATCGCCGTTCGCAGGGATGATGACCCCAGTCCCGTCGGCCGGGGCCGGCGGCCAGTGACCACCTGTGAGCTGGTCACGCATGACCATACCGACAACATCGTCCGTATTGAGTAAGTCGTTAACACCCGCAGGGAATAGCGACGCATCGAAGTACGCCCAGAACCAGGCGACGAAAAACATCACCTCAGAAGCGATAAAAAGGATCATCCCGTAGCGGAAGTGAAGCTGGACCACCGGCGTGTGATCGCCTGCGTTCGCCTCACGAATGACGTCGCGCCACCAGAAATAAGCACTCAGCGCGACGCCGATAAATCCGAGGATGAAGTACCACGGTCCGCTGACGCCGAACAAACCAGAGCCGCCACCTAAGGTACGCATCCAGATTATGAGCCCGATGGCCATTACCAACGCCGAAATCGAGGCCGTGATCGGCCAGGGACTCGGATTGACGAGATGATAATCGTGTTCTTTCACGTGCGTCGCAGCCATAGTCTTCTCCC
>JAUVPN010000150.1 GCA_030598645.1 Hyphomicrobium sp.
CTCGGAAACACGGGATCAAGACTCGATCGCCATCAAATTCTCGGGCACCGCTCTAGGCCAAAACAGCGCGATCGCGCGTGCCTGTTTCGCAAAGGTCGCGACGGGACGGAAGGTTGTTACTCTCGACCTGTCAGACCTGCACTACGCGGATAGCGGCTTCCTTGGCCTTGTGCTCATGTTGCGAAAGCAGCTTCGTTCCAACGACACAAACTTGCAGCTAACAGGGGTCACCGCTCCTATCGCGCGACTATTGCGACTTAACGGTCTGGCTTGGCTAAACGCGCCTATGGGTTCATCTGGTTCAACAGCAAGACAGACAGTTCACGCGTCGGGTCCTGCAGAGGCGAGAAAGGGTGTCGGCGTCGCCATTCCAGTGGCTTCTGAGAGCCAATCAGCTCCTGATCGCTCAGCTTCGCCGCCTTAGGGGTTTCAATGTCCGCGGTCTCCACACGAGCATCGACCAGCAGACCCCTCTATGCGTGGGCAGTCGTCATCGTGGCGATTATTATCGCGCTTGTTGCCTTTAGTGGTGCGCTTTCCGAAGTTGTCAAACGTTGGATTGGTCAGGAAGAGTACAGCCACGGCTTCCTCATTCCGTTAATCGCGGCCTGGCTGCTGTGGACGCGCCGCGAAGCCCTTATGAAAAGTGTCGGCCGGCCTAGTTGGCTGGGACTGGGGCTCATCATGATCGCCGGCGTCATGCTTATTGTTGGCGAGCTCAGCGCATTTTTTATGCTGGCGCAGCTCGGCTTCATTGTCGCCCTGATTGGCATCGCCTTGGCCTTCGGCGGCTATCCCTTTCTGAAGATGGTGCTGCTTCCGATCCTATTGCTGATCTTCGCCATCCCTCTTCCATACTTTATCGATTCCGCCCTGTCTTGGCGGCTCCAGCTGCTTTCATCCCAGCTTGGCGTGGGATTCATTAGGCTGTTTCAGATTCCGGTGTACCTCGAGGGCAATATCATTGATCTCGGAAACTACAAACTGCAGGTGGTCGAAGCGTGCAGCGGTCTCCGCTACCTGTATCCTCTTTTGAGCCTTGGGTTCCTCGCCGCCTATTTTTTCCAAGCGCCCCTATGGAAGCGCGTGTTGGTCTTTTTATCGACCATACCAATCACCATTGCGATGAACAGTCTTCGCATAGGCATTGTTGGGGTGTCGTTAAACTGGTGGGGCACGCAAATGGCCGACGATGTTCTGCACTTCTTCGAGGGGTGGATTATTTTCTTGGCTTGCGCAGGGCTGTTGACGTTCGTGATCTACCTTTTGTCACGCATCGGGTCGACAGGCAGTTTCTATGACGCGATCCACTTGCCCAAGATTCAGGTCGGTCACCCCACTCCCGGGTCCGCGACCAGAAGCAGGAATCTTCCACTGCTCGCCTCTCTAGTGGCTTTGCTTGCCGTAGGTGTCGTGACTTACCAGATCTCACATAGGCAGGAGATCATTCCGGAGCGACCGCGCTTCGCCAGCTTTCCTGCGAAGCTTGGCGCGTGGCAGGGCGTGCCGTCTGACTTAAACCCGGAGGTGAAGCAATATCTCCGTGTCGACGACTATCTTCTCTCCAACTATGTCAGTCCAGAGAGCGAGCCGATCAATCTCTACGTCGCCTACTATAGCTCCCAGCGAAAGGGTGCGTCGCCTCATTCCCCGCGCGTGTGTATCCCTGGCGGAGGTTGGCAAATCACAGACTTGCAGCGTATCTCTTACGCCAACGCGACAGCGCGTATCGAACTGCGATACAATCGTGCGGTCATCGAAAAAGGCACCACTAAACAGATTGTTTATTATTGGTTCAGTCAGCGTGGCCGAAACATTGCGAATGAGTATGTCTCGAAGTGGTATTTGCTGGAGGACGCCGTCCTGCGGAATCGGACAGACGGAGCGCTGGTACGCTTGACCACTCCTGTTGGGAATGAAGGGTCTGAGCATGAGGCCGACGAACGCTTGCAAGCCTTTCTTTTCGACGTCGTGCCACGACTCCGCCCATTCCTTCCAACCTTGGGCGGTCACAGCCAGACTGCGTGCGAGGGCTCTTGCTAACCGTTGGAGGTTTTGATGTTCCGAGATCATAGGTGGCCCCGACATCTAGCCGCCGCTCTTCTCATCTTTACCTGCGTCGCAGGTGCAGCGTGTAGCTCCCCCGAAGAGCGAGCGCAAAGTCACTATGAACGGGGCATGCAGTTGCTGAAGGAGCAGGATTACGCTCGCGCTGCTGTTGAGTTCAAGAATGCCCTCCAACTAAAGGACGATATGGTGCCGGCGTGGTTAGCTTTCGCGCAGGTTGCCGAGCACAATCAGAATTGGCAAAACGTTAGCAGAATCCTGCGTAAGGTTGCCGAACTCGATCCGAAGAATGTCGATGCGAGAGTGCGCCTTGCTCGTCTTGTGCTTCTCAGCGGCGATTTTGAGCAGGCGCTCACGATTACGAATGAAGCGGAGGAGATCGAGGACCGAAACGCATCAGTTCGGGCCCTAAAGGCAGTCATCCTTTTCAAACTTAACGAAACAGGCGCCGCGGTCACCGAAGCCCAGACAGCGCTCGATATTGACCCTCAAAATTCGGAAGCTCTGATCGTGCTTGCCGCCTACCGCCTGGCGCGCGGAGACACAGAGGGCGCCCTGTTACTGCTCGATCGCGATCCAGATAAGCACGCGAAGGATCTTGGTGTTCAGCTCTTTAAGCTGAAGGTTCTCGAAAGTATGGGGGACGTCAAGAAGAGCGAGGCGGTGCTCCAGAAGCTCATCGAGCACTTTCCGCAGGAGATGGGGTTCAGGAAGCTTCTGGTCCAGTTCTATTTACGGCAGAACCGTGAGGACGAAGCCGAAAAAACGATTCGCGCTGTCGCCGATGCCAATCCCACCAGCAGCGACGCCAAACTCGATGTCGTGCGGTTTCTGTTCGCGGTGAAGGGTGCAGATGCCGCCCGGCAAGAGCTCGTTGCTCTTATCAAGGCTGGCGGTGATGCGTTCCCCTACCAGATGGCACTCGCCGAGTTGGATTATACTCAGGGCAATGTTCACGAAAGCTTGGCCTTGCTGGAGCAGCTCAGCACGTCTGAGGACTCCGAAGAACACGCCCGGGCGGCCAAGATCAGGTTGGCGGAGCAACAGATCGACCAAAAAAACTTTGATGCGGCTGAAGCGATTGCTGCCAACATTCTTGCCAAGGATAAGCGCAATGTCAGTGGGCTTAGGCTCCGCGCCTCAACGCACATTGCGGGAAGGCAATATGAACAAGCCATTGCTGACTTGCGTGAGGCCCTCAATGAGCAGCCAGGGTCGGCACAACTCCTCAGGCTCCTAGCGATGGCCTATGAGCAAACGGGCTCGATCGAGCTTGCCGATGAGGCGTTCGGCAAGGCCACTAAGGCTTCTGGCTTTGATCCTCGTGTTGGTTTGGAGTATGCGGCATTCCTGCAGCGCCGCGGACAGCGAGAGCGCGCCGATGATCTGATTGTGGAATTGGCGGGTCGTGCACCCAGAGATGTCCGAGTTCTCGCGGCATTGGCGCGAGTGAAACTTGCGCGGCAAGACTGGGCCGGAGCTCAGCAAGTGGCGGAGTCGCTTCAGCGTGTCAGTAAGAACACAAGCATTGCCGACAGAATTTCGGCCGCGGCTCTGGCTGGCAAGGGTCAGTACGATCTCAGCATCAGCATTTTGGAGGATGCTTATTCCGCGTCGCCCAACGCGGTTCAACCCATGGCCGCTCTCGTGCGTGCTTATCTTCGCGCAAAGCAGCCAGCCAAGGCGGAGTCTTTTCTGCGGTCAGTCTTGGAGGCCAATCCATCAAGTGCCGGGGCCTACATACTACTTGGATCACTCCAGCTGCAGAAAGGAGAGAAGACAGAGGCGCTGAAAAGCTTCAACGAAGCGATTGCCAAACAGCCTGACGAACCCGGAGGCTATTTGGCGCTGAGCGACTATTACGTGCGGCAGAAGAATTACGCCGACTCGATGAAGACATTGGAAGCCGGCCTGCAGAAGCAGCCAACAAATTTCGCCTTACGGGTAGCCATCGCAGGAGTGGAGGCACTTCAGGGGAATTACGAAACGGCCATTGGGGGGTATGAAACGCTGCACCAGGAACAGCCGGGGTCCTTGGTCATCACCAACAACCTCGCAAGCCTGCTCTCTGATCACCGGAGCGACCAAGCGAGCTTGGATCGCGCACTTTCGCTCGCCGCTAGTTTGCAAAAGATGGACGTGCCTCAGTTCAAAGACACCCTTGGATGGATCCAATATCGTCAGGGCGACTTTAGATTTGCGATCCAGCTCCTGGAAGAAGCTCAACAGGCCCTACCCAACCTGGCCTTGGTACGCTACCACCTTGGGATGAGCTATTTGGCTACGGGCGAAACGAAGAAGGCTGCTGAGCAGCTAAAGAAAGCTCTCGAGCTTCTTCCGACTAGCGGTGGCATCGCCGAGGAGGACATCCGGTCGGCACTCACCAAGGCTGACACAACGTAGCCCATAGAATCGCCGGTGCGCTTCGCGACGACCATGGCGCGACGCATAGTATGCATCGTGGTCATAGGATCAATACGCGTTTCGACCGGTGATGCAGATAGCAAGGGTCATCAACAGGATCTTAAAGTCGAACCAGAGCGACCAATTTTCAGCATAGTAGATATCGTGTTGCACCCTGGTCTCTATTTTGCCCGGAGTATCCGTCTCACCCCGCAGACCATTGACCTGAGCCCATCCCGTCATTCCGGGTTTGATGCGATGGCGCACGAAGTAATCGGTGACCCTCTTCGAGAAGGCCTCATTGTGATCGAGGGCATGCGGCCGCGGGCCTACCAGTGACATCGTTCCATTTAGGACGTTGATCAGATTGGGGAGTTCGTCAAGACTGGTGCGCCGCAAAAAGTGCCCCACGCGTGTAACTCTTGGATCATCACGCGTCGCTTGCTTGGTGGTGGCTTTGAGTGGCTCATGTTTCATCGTGCGGAACTTATAGATGTAAAACGGCCGGTTCAGAAAGCCGAGTCGCCTCTGACGAAAAATCACGGGCCCAGGGCTTTCAAGCTTTATCGCTATCGCGATGATCAACATGAGCGGAAATAAAACGATGCTCGCCACGATTCCGAGTACGTAGTCCTGCGCCCGCTTGAACATGCCGTTCCAGCCCGCGAGCGGGTAGTCTATAATTTCAAAGATTGGCACGCCGCCGAAATGGCTTGGTGGCGCTCTAAAGTTCACCTGATAACCAATCAAGTCTGCGCCCAGGTAAACGTTGACGGCCAACGCGCGCAGACCACCGAGAAGTCCGGTCAGGCGCTCATCCGCCGACCAGGGCAAGGCAATGATGACATCATCAATAGAGTGCCGACGGGCGTAGTTAACCACGTCATCGAGTTGCCCCAGACGGGGAAACCGTCCGTAGCGCCCCTTTAGCGCCTCTTCGTCATCGATAAATATGCCGGAGATCGAGATGAAGGCTGGGTTTGTGTGATCGATAAATTTGAGAAGTTGACTGACTTGGGGTCCGTAGCCAGCAATCGCCACTCTGCGACGGAACATCGGCATATCGGAAAGCCGGCGAAGTGTAATGGAAGCCAGCGTGCGGAAGCCTATTGTCGCTATGCATGACCCAATCGCGAATGTCGCCATCCACAGGCGCGAGAAAGTATCGGAGATCTTGAGCGAAAATGCCGCCGCTAAAAGAAAGAGGAAGGTGATGACGAATGAGACGACCATTCTATCGGCAAAGGCTAACGGCCGCATGATGGGCTCAAACTGATATAGACGCGAAAAGCCAAAGAGCATGATCGTGGTCAGCCAAACGAAACTCGTTGCCACCACATAGTAATGCTCTGTCAAGGGCTGATACCCGACGAAAAGCGCATGTGATATGGCCGCACTCGATAAGATAACGACGCTGTCGAGAGCGACGAAAAGCCCGGGAACCACTTGAGACGAGATCGGCAGCCGTCTTGTGCTGGTAACAGGTGACCAGTCACGTCTCTGCTGACGAGCATCCATTGGCCCACGCCCCTTACGCCTAAGGTGCTAATTGAGCACCACAGCTCCCTCAATCACAGCATGTTACCAAGGTGGGCCGCTCTGCTCTCGCTTGTCGAGGGCTAGTACATGTCGCATCGCGGTGGTCTTGCCGGATCCGATTGCGCCGGCGACGACCGTAAAGCTGGCACGGGTTATGAGGCCATACCAGGCATGCCTCGGTTGGGCGATGTGCGGCGCACCACATTTGGGATCGGGCAAAATGGAAAAGGCCGGCCGCCCAAGTCTTTGGGTACATCCTCCTTTACATTAGTCAATGGATCCGTCAGCCTTTAAAAAAAAGTGGAAACAAATCAGGCTCTAAGCTCTTGTGGCATATTGGCCACAGTCCCGCCCTTTTGTGCCAGGTGGGATTGATTGTGATGCCTCATAGACCTATTATGGTTTCTGGCCCGAGGGGGGCAACAACTCATGGAAAACAAGAGAACATTAGCGCCTCTAGTGTTTGCCGCGGCTTTGCTCGGCGCCTCGGCGGCATTGGCAGCACCTGTGATCGGCACCGGGGACGGATCCCTTGGCGCCCTAGAGACGAATTGGGCGCTTGAGACCGGCGCACCTTTGAACATTGTTAATCCAGCCACTCCGTTTTGGGTCGACCCCGCGTCAAGTGGCAATACCGCCCAATGGATTAGCCCCTATACCGGCGAACTGACTCCCCCGGCGTTCACCTGCGAAGAATTTTGTCCCGCAGACGATCCAACCGCTACAACTACC
>JAUVPN010000156.1 GCA_030598645.1 Hyphomicrobium sp.
CGAGTTGCTCACGGCCAAGACACCAAACAACGCGGCGGCGGTTCTAGCGTGGGAGACATTCTTCAATACCGACGACAAGAGATCTAAGCTCGTCTCGCGCTACATCTTGGATCATGTCTTCTTGGCGACCATCGTCCTCGACGAAAGCCCAGGGGACTATTTCCGCCTCGTGCGCTCAAAGACACCGCCGGCCAAAACGGCGGCGGACGCGCCTGCCCCGATCGAGATCATCGATACGCCGTTGCCTTACACGGACCCGTATAAATATGGCGGGGTCGACCACTTCTATTACCGCTTGAAAAAAATCACCGCGCCGATCGTGCAGAAGAACCACTTCGTCTGGCGTCTCAAGCTTGACGACATCGAGCATTTGAAAAAGCGGTTTCTAAAACCAAAATGGAACGAGGACGTAAAGCTCGACGCGCCCTGGGGCGTTGGCAACCCCTTCTTCGTCTATCGCGCCATCCCGACCGAAGCGCGTTACCGCTTCCTCTTGGAAAACTCCGAGATGATTGTGTCCGGCATCACCTATGGTCCGGTGTGTCTGGGTCAAACGGCGACCTTCGCCATCAAGGACCAGTTCTGGGTTCACTTCGTCGATCCCAAATACGATGTCTCGGTTCGTGACCCGAAACTCGGGCTCGAAACTTGGGGCGCATTCATGGATCGCTCCTTGCTCGGCAATGACAATTACGAGACGGCCTACGGCAACGCGCTCGCGAAGCTGCGGCCCAAGGGCTACACGGTCGACGCCATCTGGAATGGCGACCACAAGAACAATAATGCGTGGCTGACGGTGATGCGCCACGAGAGCAATGTCTCGGTCTTGAAGGGCCGGCAAGGCGGCCTCCCGCGCACCCATTGGCTGATGGACTACAGCGGGTTCGAGCGCATCTACTACGACACGGTTGCCAACTTCCAGTACTGGTCGGGCGACCTTCCCAAGCTCGAAACCTTGGTGTTCTTCAATTATTTACGCCAGGAGTTCGAGGACAACTTCCTGCTGCTGCTGCCCGCAGGCGAGCGCCAAAAATACCGCAACGAATGGACCCAAGGCGTCGGCCAAGTCGCGCTCGAACTCATGCCTTTCGCAGGCGCGGATCAGCCCACGCAGATCAAGAGGGACAAGCACGACCCCATGGTCAGCCTTGTCGAGGACATCCAGGAGCATGTGGGAGAAGAGGTCAGCGGCCCCCCCGACCTACTGAACCCGCACGTCAAACCGAAGATATCTTTGGACGATCGGATTGAGAGCTATGACGACTGGGTCAAGGCAGCATCGCTGTTGACGCAGACGCGCGCTTACAAATTTCCGCGCTTTCTGCCGAGCGTGATCCTGCTGAAACTGAAAGACGGCGACGACGCGCGCGTCTATTCGATCATCGCCAACCGGGTGTACTCCTCCCAAGACACGCTTCTGTTCCAGAACGGCCAGTCACTGCCGGACCTCTACACGATGAGCATTTACCCGACCATCATCGGCGGCTTCCCAAACTACTTCTTGGAGATGAATTTTGCACGAGCCCGCGACTTCCTGAAGGGTTTGCGCGATGTGCAAACCCTCGCCGACTGGAACAAGTTGCGGGACCGCTATGGCCTCTTGCGCAACGACGCACGATTCTGGGCCACCTATGATTGGTTGACCCAATGGAACGTGGCCAATCGCGGCATCAAGGCCGGCTATCTCGACCTCTCCTACTACGATCTTTTCGACTCGGTTTATTGAGCCAAAGCCGTCTCAAGCGCGATGCTCGGGATTTTCGTAGCCGAAGCGGCAGCCTGCCTTCCACGCCTCGCGATTATTACCATGATTGGGAAGTCCGCCCGCATCTTTCAGGATGCGTGCCAAATGCATCAGGTTCCAAGTCATGATTGTGGTGTTGCGCTGGGTGAATTCGTTGTCGAACCCAACCGTCCCGCTTTCCAATACATCGCCATAGGAGGGTCCAGGGCCCGCCTCGCCGATCCAGCCGCAATCGGCCTGTGGCGGGATGGTGCAACCGAGATGCTGGAGCGCATAGAGAATGCTCATAGCGCAATGTTTGATACCATCCTCATTGCCAGTGATGACCGTGCCGCCAACCTTGCCATAATAGAGGCTCTGCCCTTTGTTGTTGAGCAATCCAGACATACCGTAGAGTCGCTCGATCAAGATTCGACAGACGGAGCTCTCCTCGCCGAGCCAGATCGGGGTGGCGACGATCAGAATGTCCGCGACTTCAATTTTCATCCAGATTTTCGGCCAATCGTCACGATCACAGCCATGTTTGGTCATGTCCGGATAGATGCCGGACGGAATCTCATGCGACAGGGCATGGACATGCTCCACAGCGACGCCGCTCTTCCGCATAATCTCTTCAGCTACGGATAACAGGAGGCGGGTGTGCGACTCCTCGGGATTGTGCTTTAGCGAGCAGTTGACCGTGACGGCCTTGAGGTCTGAGAAACTGGTCTTGTTCTCCGCGCAGAGCTCGGCCTGCTGGGCGTTGAGTGACATCGCGGGGCCTCCCTTTTGATGTGATCTGCGCCGAGCCGGATCAACAAATGTTGCTAGTTGGCCGCCGGCATGACCTTGCTGAGCAGGAAGTGGAGCGGGCAAAAACCCGTAAATGCACTGCTGATCATGACTGCACCAATCACTCCAGCGAGCCAGAACCACGCCGGGTTGACCATCACGCCGGCAATCACGCTCGACAGAGTAAGTGCGCCAACGATGCCGTCATGAACCTTGAGTTCGAGATCCGGGCCGGGGCGGCATATATTGCTGATCATAGTGCTGCTCTATCTGCTCATTTAAGCGGTTTCGGAGCGTGATAACCCGTTCCTACACTAAGCGGTGCAGGCATACCTAGATGATTGGAAGCCTAGGGGAGTCTGAATTCCGTTCAAGGCAAAATGAGGGGAACGCTCACGATGAGCAGGAGAACAGCCAGAATCACCGACAGGCTGAGATCGGTGACGATGCCTGGCGCGTGGATTTTCGGATCGTCGAGCATGCGGCCCGTCCGTACAAACCGGAAGGTCGCCGCCAGAATGAAGACGATGCCTACCAGCATGAAACTTCGACCAGCGCCGTCGGCAATCGTGTCCGTCATCCCTTCAAGCTCCGAGCGGCGAGCGGCATCGACCGTAGTGGCCGCGGCCATGGTGCGGATGAAGAGATCAAACCTCTCCATCAAAAATCCGAACGCAATCACCGCAACGCCCGTACGAAGCCAAGCCAGGAAGGTCCGCTCGTTCGCCGCGTGGTCTGTGTAGGATCTGATCATCGAAAGCCCCCCTCGATCAGGATCCGGCACACGGAACTTGTCTCGCCTAGCCAAATGGGCGTGGCGACGATCAGAATGTCGGCGGCCTCGATTGTCTTCCACAGCGTCGGCCAGTCGTCGCTGTCCCAGCCATGCTCGGTCATGTCGGGATAAACACCTGAGGGAATCTCGTGCGACAGCGCATGGATATGCTCAACCGCTACGCCGTTCTTGCGCATGATCTCCTCGGACACCGAAAGCAGGAGGCGGGTGTGCGACTCCCCCGGCTTCCGCTTCAGCTAGCAGTTGACCGTGACGGCCTTGAGATCGGAGAAGTCGGTCTTGTTGTCTGCGCAGAGCTCAGCTTTCTTAGTGGGGAGAGACATTAGGCTGATCTCCTGTCGATTAACGGACCAGACCCACTTTACCAGCCGTCCGTTTGACTGGCTCACGGCACGGGATAAACTTTCAGTGATTGGTCGCGCCGGCGCATGAAAAGCGGCACCCAATCATTCGGTTTTGCCGGCGCCTGATGTCAGCAGCCAACGTAATCCACCGAGCCCGCTGAGAACGAGACTTTGATGCTCACCGAACCCACCATTCTGATTGTCCTGGCAGTGGTGGCCATCTATGCACTCATGTCACGGCGGGTTGAGCTATCCATCATAACCCTGCCCATGATCTTTACAGGTCTCGGCCTCGCACTGGGCGGGATTGGTCTTGACCTCGTTCCGATGAACGTAGGCAATGAGGTCGTACATGCAATTGTAGAGATTACGTTGGTACTTGTCCTCTTCTCTGACGCGTCAGGGGTGAAGCGCAAGACCCTCTCAGGCGCCAATGTCACGATCCCTCTGCGGATGCTGCTCATTGGAATGCCACTGACTATCGTGCTTGGAACGCTGGTCGCAAGATGGATATCCCCGGAGCAGCCTTGGGCGCTGGCTCTGCTGGTCGCCGCGATCCTGACGCCAACCGACGCAGCCCTCGGCCAGAGCGTTGTTAGCAGTCCGAATGTACCCAAGCGCATCAGCCAAAGCATCAATATCGAAAGCGGCTTGAATGACGGCCTCGCGTTTCCGATCGTCCTTCTTGCGGCGCTCTTCGCCGCTCGGGCGACCGGATATGAGGGAGGGCAAGGGCCGGACAATATTGCTGTTTTCGCAATACTACAGATTTCCCTCGGCCCTCTCGTAGGGGGCCTCGTGGGCTTTGGAGCTGCAAAACTTCTCGATTTTGCGATCGACAGGAGCGCGGCGACAACTGTGGGCCAGGGACTCTATTTCCTCAGCGTTGCCTTCCTTGCCTATTTCGCAGCAGAGCTCCTTGGCGGTAATGGATTCATTGCTGCATTCGTGGGTGGACTCGTGTTCGGCAACACCTTGCGCGCGCCAACTATATTTATTCGAGAATTCATGGAGGGCGAGGGCCAATTGCTCACCATGACAACTTTCCTGATCTTTGGCGCTGTGCTCGCGCCAATCGGGCTAGAGCATGCCAGTTGGCAGACCGTCACTTTGGCGCTACTTTTTTTAACTGCAGTGCGAATGATACCGATCTGGCTGTCTCTCTCCGGCTTGAAGCTCAGTAACTACGAGAAATTCTTTCTAGGCTGGTTTGGACCGCGTGGACTTGCATCCATTCTGTTTGCTCTTTTGGTTCTTGATAGCTTTCCGATTCCGGGCGCAGAGGAGTTGGCTGCCTGCGTAGTGCTGACCGTGCTTATTAGCATCGTGCTCCATGGTTTGTCCTCTGCGCCCCTCTCCAGACTCTTCAAAAGACCGGCGCTTATGTCACGAAGGACGACTTCGCATTCGAGAACGCGACGAAGGGCATTGTCAGAGCAAATTCGTTTACTTTGCCAAAACGTCAGAACCGGATTTCGCGGCCATTGATTTTCCTGCATTTTTGCGGGTCGATCTGAGCGGTTCGATGGCCGCTCCAAGTATTTGGAATTTTGCTCTGACAACGCCCCGCAGTGCTATCCGAGTTGCCGTGGTATTGCCCCTCATAGGTCCAAATTCGGTTGAGGCAAGACAATGCAGGAAGTTGACGCTGAGACTCCACCCGCTCAAGGACGAGATGGCTACCGACTCTCAGTTGACGCCGAACCACGTCGGATCCGCGCAGTATTCCAGAACGAAACCATTGCTGACAGCAGCAGGGTGTTAGTGATGCACGAGACCCGATTGGCCTCGGTGTTCTATTTTCCACGTGAAGATGTTCGCATGGACCTGTTGACCAGAAGTGATCAACACACGCATTGCCCGTTCAAGGGAAACGCGTCCTATTGGACGATCCAGGTTGACTCGCAATCGGCTGAGAACGCGGCCTGGAGCTACGAGGATCCGTATGACGAGTCGTCCATCGTCAAGGAGTACGTCGCTTTCCATTGGCAGGCTCTCGATAAGTGGTACGCGGACGATACGCATATAATCGAACAGCCTCACGACAAGGCGGACGCCAAAGACAATCCGCTGGTGAACTGGCTGGTGCGTGATGCCTGGATGTCGAAGTCGTCTCGAGACTTGGTGGCGCGAATCTCAGACACCATGGTCGCGGCCGACTTCCCATTATGGCGGCTTCGTCTCCTCGTTCGTACTCTGAACCCATTGCTATTCGCGTTGATCTACACGTGGCAGCGTGGTGGTGGCGACGTCACCGTACTTGAAATTCCCCACGAGAACTTACAAAGCGATAAATACCGCAACAGCCCTTTCGCTTTGGTGATCGAAGGCGAGGGCGGCGTGCGGCGGCGGCTTGAAGGACCCGACGCGCAGCTGGACTTTCCTGTCCTAAAGGACCTCGTCGCCCAGGGCGCCACCGACTACGTGGCCATGCCGCTGCAATTCTCGGATGGGCAACTCAACATTGTCACGTTGGTGTCAGATCAACTTGGTGGGTTCTCCACGGAGGAGTTGGGCCAGATTTATGAGATATTGCCGACGCTGAGTCGTCTGTTCGAATCGCACGCCCTACGGCTGTCGTCCTCGACCTTGTTGCGCACCTATTTGGGAGAGAGCGCCGGCCAGCGGGTTATGGACGGGCTGGTCAAACGCGGCGACGGCGAAGATATCCACGCGGCAATTTGGATCACTGACTTGCGTGATTCTACGGCGCTCGCTGCATTAATGTCGCGTGAGGACTATTTGTCTTTACTCAACCGCTATTTTGATAGCGTGGCGGGTGCCGTGCTCAACCATGGCGGTGAGGTGTTGAAGTTCATCGGCGATTCCGTGCTGGCGATATTTGCCATCGACGATCCCGACCAGAGGGAGCCGGAAGCCTGCGCACGTGCGCTGGCGGCGGCAGTCGAGGCGGCGCAG
>JAUVPN010000138.1 GCA_030598645.1 Hyphomicrobium sp.
AGGTGGACACCAACCGCGAACTCTACAATGGGCTGCTGCAACGGCACAAGAACGTCAGCATCGCAGGTGGCGTCGGGGCTAACAATATCTTCATTGTTGATAAGGCGCAGCTGCCCAAAAGTCCCTCTTCGCCGAGGCTTGGCCGCGCGCTTCTGCTCTCTTTTGCTTTGGGTTTGGGAGCAGGTCTTGCCGGCGCCTACGTCTTAGAACATCTGGATGAAACTGTGAGATCGCCTGAAGAACTGGAACGGGTCACAGGTCTCCCAGTGTTGGGCATCATTCCAAAGATCCGCAAAGAGCAGCGCGTTGAAATCACGATTACTGATCCCAATTCGGCTCTTTCGGAAGCTTACCGCTCCCTGTGCACCGCGCTGCAATTTGCAACAGAAAGCGGGCTGCCCAAAACACTTGTGGTTACCAGTGCTGGTCCCGGTGAAGGCAAGTCGATTACCTCGTTAGCGATTGCGAGACACTTCGCCGTCATGGGGCTCAAAGTTCTTTTGGTCGATGCCGATCTTCGCAATCCCTCGCTCTACAAGAAGCTTGCTTGCGACAACTCCGTGGGACTGAGCAACTACCTGACAGGTGGTTGCTCACCGCCCGAGACCTTTCAAGCAACACCGATAACCAACCTAGCCTTCATGTCATCAGGCCCCTTGCCGCCGAACGCTGCGGATCTGTTGGGCGGGTCGCGCCTGTTGTCGTTGCTATCCGTCGGCTTAGAGGTCTTCGATCTCATTGTTCTCGACGCGCCCCCCGTAATGGGACTCGCGGACGCCCCACTGATGTCGAACGCAGCAGAAGCAACAATCTTTGCTGTCGGGGCGGGTGATGCGCGTTCGAGCCAAGTGCGCGGGGCGTTAAAGCGGCTGCAGTTTGGGCGCGGACAACTGGTCGGAACGGTTCTGACGAAGTTTGATGCGAAAGCCGCTGGCTATGGCTACGGCTACGGCTATGGGTATGGCTATGGCTATGGCGACCACGACTTTCATTACGGTAGCGCCACACTTGAAACCGATAGTCAGGCGCCTCAACTCGCCAACGCGAACATGAGCAGCTGATGGGCGCATACGATGCAATAAAGGTTGCAATCGACCTCGTTCACGTGCCCTCGCGTGTGAGATGGCAGCAATGTCAGCCGTTGCCCGATGGCGTCGCGGTCCTCCTGCGCATCGCCGCCGGTGATGAGAACGCCCTATCCGATGCGTCGCGCGCAATAGATCGGTCGCCAGAGCTCCTGCGCAGGGCTGCGGCCTTTTTTGTTGAACAGATTCTGCTTTGTCGTGCGGCGGATAGTTATCGCGTGCTCGGCGCCAGCCAAACCGCCAGTGCTGCCGAACTCAGACGCAATATGGCCCTGCTCTTCAGGTGCGTGCATCCCGATGCCAACTGGCAAGATGATCAATCGGTTTTTGCCGGACGCGTAACGCAGGCCTGGGAGGACTTGAAAACCCCCGAACGCCGCGCTGCCTATGACAAAGGAAGACAGGCCCAAGATGTCAAACCGCGTTTGCGAACTCGGAGGGGTGCAAGACCGCAGTTCAAGGGTCGTGGCTCGAAGCGAAGCTATGACATTTGGGAAAGTGAACGACGAGGACTTCTGCGGCGGACGATATCTCTACTCCTCGGCCGTACAAGACACCCATAAACGCGGATTGGCCAAGTCTCTCCAAGTCTTACGTCATTGAGATCGTTTCCTTATAAGTTGGAGTGTTAACCGATTGATCAAACACCATCACCATTCGCAGTTGGTCCGATCTGTAGTGTTGGTCACTCTTGCCAGCGTCTTGGTGTGGCAGGTGATCACAAAGAGCTTTGCCGCCTACTTGGCAAATGAGGCGCCTGAAGCGGCGCTCAATTTTGATTCGTCTGAACCCGTGGCGCTCGTCACGCTTGCTGAGGCGCGCGTCAAATCGGCCCTAACCGAGGGTGGTTCGGCTGCCGTCAGCGTCTCCGAACAAGCCTCTATTGCCAATTCCCAGATATCTTACGTCCGCCGTGACCGCATCGGCGCCTGGGCCGAGCTTGCCCTACGAGCGGCGGGCAACAGGCTGCAGCCGGGCAACACTTTGCGATCCCCAACGGGGGAGAGGGCACGGCAGCCTAATGTCCCCTAGTTAGCTGAGTCAGAGCGTAATCAAGCGCGCACTGAAGCCGAAGGGGCGCTCCTTCATGATCCGCTCAATGCGCGCGCCTTACGCATCCTAGGCCAGCTTGCCGAGGACGCCGGAGACAACGCAAAAGCTGCCCAGTTCATGCAGGCCGCCGCAGATCGGTCGTGGAGCGAAAGCGTCGCCATCTATTGGCTGATGGTCAAGTTTTTCAAGGACGGGGACTACGCCGGTTGTCTTCGCTTCGCCGACGCGTTCTTAAGAAAGCGACCGCAGTTTATGGTGCAGGCCATGCCCGTATTGGTCCGAGTTGCAGAAAACAAGGACGAGACAGCCGTTGGCGCTCTAAAGGCTTTGCTCGCTACCGATCCGCCCTGGCGCTCATCGTTCTTCTCAAAGTTGCCTGGAGGCATAACCGATGCGCGCACGCCACTTCAGCTCCTCTTGAGCGTCAAGGAAACGAACTCACCCCCAACCGTTACAGACCTTCGCGACTATCTGAATTTTTTGGTCGGGCGTAAGTTCTATGAGCTGGCTTACTACACGTGGCTACAGTTCTTGACGCCCGAGCAGCTCAGTCGGGCGGGGTTTCTTGTCAATGGCAGCTTTGAGGATGTGCCCTCGGGCCTGCCCTTCGATTGGATCATCTCTCCGCGATCATCAGGTGTCACAACCGACATTGCGCTCCGGCCCGAACTGGATGGGACGCACGCGCTCTATTTGGAATTCGGACCGGGACGCGCCGATTTTCGGGGAATTTCGCAAATCCTGATGCTGGCGCCGGGTACCTATGAACTGAAGGGAACATACAAAGGTGAGATTATCGGCCGCCGGGGTTTGCAGTGGTCGATCACGTGTGCCGGCGCGCCGCGGAAAGAGATTGGCGCAAGCCAGATGTTCCTTGGAGCGGCGCGCGCGTGGCGCGATTTTGTGATCCCATTTACAGTGCCAGACACGGACTGCCGCGCACAAAATCTGCGCCTGGCGCTGGCTGCGCGTTCCCAGTCTGAACGGCTTGTGTCGGGATTGATCTGGTACGATGAGATGCAGATTGAGCGTCTTGCGAAGACCGCATTGCCCAAGCAGGCGCAAACAGGCAAATCACCCAGGCAACAGGCCGCGTCATCTTCTGAACCTGAGAGCAAAGAAGGCAAAAAGGCTAGCGTCCTTGCGCCGGGAGCCAACCGGCAAAGAGGGATGGACGCTAAAGAGAGGCCATAGCAGGAGCAATTGCGTCCGAGCTGGCGAGAGGGGCTTCATCGGAGTTCAAAACGGCGTGTCTCGGACGCAAAGCAAATCGTTTGCTTGCCGCTGCTGAAATTTTAGTCAGGCCCCTTGAAAGAGAGGATCCCGGGCAACACGGGGCGCATGAGTTGACGGTTCGACGCTCAGACCCGTGAGTTCTGGGGAAAACCCAAAGCCGCGTTGTTTACTCTTACGTGAACCCGTTCTCTAACGGTGCAACCGATGCGTGCCGTCGGGAGGGCTAAGCGACGGGTGCGCATCGGTAGCGGGGGGAGCCATGCGGCGAATTGTACTTTTGCTCGCTGATTTAGCGCTGGTTGCGATTGCGACTCTCGTCGCGCTCATTCTGCGCGACAACCTCGAGATTTCAATCAATCGACTCTACGAAGTCCTTCCCTATCTCAGTTCCACGCTTCTTGCGGCCACAGTCATCTTGCCCGCCTTCGGTCTGAACCGCAGCATCTGGCGTTTCAGTTCACAAGGGGACTATTTACGTATTCTCGGCGCCGGCATCCTGATCGTGCTCTGTGCCATTGGGATCGGGTTTGCCGTCAATCGGCTGGAAGGCATCGCACGATCCCTGCCCATTCTCCAAGGAATATTGATGGTGGCTGCCCTTGTCGGTGTGCGTGTGCGGATGAGGCTTCGTCACCACTCACGCAGCCCCGCACCCGAGCACGCGGTCCTTAATCGCGCGAATATGGCGACGGCGGAGACGGTTCTCGTCATGGGACTTAATAGCGTCGCCGAACTGTTTCTGCAGTCGGTGACGGACCTTGCCGCCGGTCGCATCAAAGTGGCCGGGCTGTTGGGACGGACGCCACGCCATTCGGGGCGTCTCTTGCGGCAGAAGAAGATCTTGGGAACATTTGATCAGCTGGAGCACGTCCTGCGAGATCTCGAGGTGCACGGCGTGTTCGTTAGCCGCATTGTTGTGACACACGCATTCGAAAAACTGCCGGCACCTGCACAGCAAGCGCTGCTTCGCGTCGAGCGGGCCTCCAACATACGTGTTGATTTGTTTGCAGAGCGTATCGGTCTCTTTGAGGATCGAGACAGGGTGGTAAGGGCGCTGCCCGCCCAGGACTGCATGGCACACGCTGACGACATGACGTCAATTTCGATCAAACTTATGCTGGCTGCGAAACGTCACTACTGGCGGATCAAACGAGCCCTCGACTTTATCGGCGCGGCCTGTCTCCTCGTCTCACTAGCCCCATTCATGGGTCTTGTGGCCGTTACCGTCGCGCTCGATGTCGGCTTGCCTGTGATTTTCTGGCAGCAGCGGCCCGGTTTGCGAGGGCGACCCTTCAAGTTGCTGAAATTTCGGACGATGGCCGCGGCGCATGACGAGTACGGTTCTCGCGTGCTAGACGAATGCCGGTTGTCGGCGGTCGGGCGTTTTTTGCGGCGAACTCGATTGGATGAGCTTCCCCAGCTCTTCAATATTCTCGTCGGCGATATGTCGTTTGTTGGTCCGCGACCGTTACTTCCCGTGGATCAGAGCCGGGAGCACAGTTACCGTTTACTCGCGCGACCGGGCTTAACTGGCTGGGCGCAAGTCAATGGTGGCCGGATGATCTCGGCTGAGGACAAGAGTGTGCTCGATGTCTGGTACATCAAAAACGCGACATTGAAGCTGGATCTCAAAATAGCGCGGCTGACATTTGCAACAGTCCTCGGCGGCGAGCGCCCCAATGGGTGGGCTGTTCGTCAAGCGCGTCAGGAATTTGGTCTGCCGAGGCGAACCGAGACCCAAGATTTTGGAACGCAAGCTGCACAGTCCGAACGGGCCGTGGCTTAAGGTAAAACCCGCGCTATAAGTGGCGATGCAAGAACAGGCCCAGTGTTCCAGCCTACCGATATGAAGGCCCGAACGAAGAGCTGGCGCAGAGATCTAAGGTTCTAATCTCGAAGCCGTTACCGCCTCGTGGAGCCGATTACCCGCACGTGCGGGTAGGTGAGGGAGCCAAATGCCGCCCCTTCTGTTTGCGCCGCCGCGCGGTTTAAGATGCGCCACCGATATGTTTAATAACAACCGAGGCTTAGCCTACCGAGACAAGGGCGAGATCGACCGCGCCATCGCTGATTTCCGAAGGGCGCTTGAGATCAACCCGTCTTACCAAGATCCAAAAGAAAACCTCGGCGTCTTAAGAGCTACGATGGCGCCGCATGGGTGTTAGAGCGGACAATTGCGCGCGACCCGTCGATTCTTTCCTCTAGTTATCGTCGGTCTTATCGTCCCTCGGGCCGGAACGCACCTGGCGGGATGTGGCCTTCCTCCGCGTAAGCATGCTGTAGCGCGTCCAGCTGCGCCCACAGAACATCGCACTTGAAGCGCACAGCGGCGACGCACGCCTCCTGCTCTTTGCGACTCTTGGCGTTGTCCTTCACATACTCAAGCGCAAACGTGGCATCGCGCGGAGCCTGCGTTAAGCGCCGCTTGAAGTAGGCCAGCACATCGTCGCAGATGAAATCGTAGTTCTCCAGCATGCCGGCAATTCGTTCGCGATGAATCGACGGCGCAAAGAGCTCAGTCAAAGATGAAGCGACCGCTTCAGTGAGCGGTCTCTCTCTGACGAAGTGCACGTAGGACTCGACGGCAAAACGCGTTGCTGGCAGTGCGCCCGTCATCGAAACGACATAGTCGCGATCAAGGCCGAGCCCGTCGGTGAGCACCAGCCAGCGCTCGATACCACCGGGCTCGTCGGGGGGTAGTCCGTCATGATCGTGCACGCGGTGCAACCACTCGCGCCGCAGCTCTCGGTCATGTACACGGCTGATCAAAGCCGCATCCTTGCGCGGCACTGCCTCCTGGTAGCAATAGCGATTGAGGGCCCACGCCTGCACCTGACCCTTGTCGAGCTTCCCGCCATGCAGAAGTTTATGAAAGGGGTGCTTATCGTGATAGCGCTCCGCGCCCACGGCGCGGATGGCAGCCTCGAAATCGTCGCGGCTCATGGGGGCGCTGATGGTCACGTCTGCTAAGCGCCGTTCGCTCATGGGGTCTTCCTCCTTGCTCGACCGCCCCTTGCCCATGCGGGATCGAATCCGGGGTGCGTTGATCTGGTGAGGACGTTGTGACTGGCCTTGGTTAAGCAATCCGCCCTGCATGTATCCCGTGTGGCAAATGCACGGACTTAGCGCCTTGACCCAGTTCAAACCCTCATGCGACGGCTGGTCGCAAAGCTCGCGCGAGCTGCTCAATCGTGAATGGCCACCCCCCGCACCGCCACCGCCTAGCGGGCCGGCAGCCGACTTGCGCTCGCGTGCCGCTCACCAATTCTTGAAGGTTTCCAGTTGGCATGCCCACGCAAAGCGCGCCGCGTTGCTGGTGCATCAGGAGCGTCTGAAGCGACCGTCACGCATGCGTGGACGCAGCCTCAGTCCAGCTCCCAGGATGACCGGCTTTCGAGCATTTTCGAAATGCTTATATGATGAGGAGGATCAGACGCCGCTTGGAGACAGCGGCGACGTCGGAAGATTTGCTGTGATCCAACGAAAGGCTCGGCGGCGTAAAGGTTATGACGTATAAATCTGCACCACGGCAGGCAATCCCCTTGAAAGCAAAGAGAAAAGATCAGCACATGGACCAAATCGTCCGTCCCAGCCGCGCAGAAGTGGAGGCGGCTTTCCGTACCATCATCCGCTGGACAGGCGACAACCCTGACCGAGATGGAGTGATCGATACACCGGCCCGGATGAGCCGCGCTTATGAGGAATATTTCCGCGGCTACACCGAGGACCCCGAGGTCATTCTCTCCAAGACCTTCGAGGAGACCGAAGGCTATGACGAGATGATCGCGCTGCGCTGCATTCGTTTCGAGAGCCATTGCGAGCATCCTATCG
>JAUVPN010000264.1 GCA_030598645.1 Hyphomicrobium sp.
ATCAAGATCACGAATATCGTGGCATTGCTGCTTCTGGCGGTACTCGCGCACTGACGTGAGCAGGATAACAGTCTTAACTGCGGGAGCGGGCGGCGCAAGTTGCCCGCTCTCTCTGTCTCATTAGCCGTCGCCGAAGAGTTGCTTCTGTCCCAGATTGCGGAACAGCTGCTTCAGGATGCTGTCGTCCTTGCCCCCGGGCGCCGGTGTCGTACGTGAGACGTAGTCGATGACCTTGCCGTCCTCGAGACCGTAATTGGCGACCCTATCCACGGTGCCGGCTTCCGAAAAGTAAACCGCAACGACTTGTCGATCTGTCTCATCGGGCAGCAAGAACGCTGTCGTCTTCTTGGTGCTTGAAATGTAATAGTAGGCGCGCCCGCCACCTACGACGGCCGTTGTCGCCGGCGTGCCCAGATTCGTGCGCACCTGCTGCTGGCTCATGCCCGGCTGGATCTGCTGGATATCGTTCTCGCGGAACTGGGTGCCATGCTTGGTGACTATTCCACCGCATGAGCAGAGCGGTAGCGCGGCTGCCAAGAGAAAAGCGAAGCGCCACGGCCGCATGGCGCCGATGCCGGCGGTCCGATGCAGAGGCCTGAGCGAGCGGTTACCGCTCTGGTGCGCAATCGTCTCCCGACGCATTGTGATACCGTCTTCCCTAGAATCAATTGGGGGAGGCCCTAAGAGCGCGCTTAACCCGAAGCTTGCTCAAATGCAACGAAACAGGCGTTTTCTTCCCTCAACACTTTCTTTCTACCGTTCACAGGCGCGCGCTTAATGCTCAAGTGGTTTAAGACACGGGCTGAACACCAACTTAAAGCAGACAAGCTTTATGGCGCGATCGTGACGCAGGCGCGCTCTGGGCACATTTATGCGAGTCTTGGCGTTCCCGACACACCTGCTGGCCGTTATGAGATTGTTGTACTGCACCTTTTTCTGGTTCTGGAACGGCTGCGGGACGAGCCTGACATAGGCCAAGATTTGCCCCGCCTGTTGGTTGAGCGGTTCGTATCAGACATGGATGATTCGCTGCGCGAGCTGGGCACAGGCGACCTTGCGGTGCCGAAAAAAGCACGGCAGGCCGCTGCCGGGCTTTATGAGCGGGTCACTGCCTACAAGTCTGCGGTGGCCGCGGATGATGCCAATGCGCTGGCTCACCTGCTCGCTTCCTACGTGTTCTTGGCTGAGGACGCTGACTGGCGCAGCACCGCGCTTGCCAGCTACGCTGCCGGGGCTTTGGCCGCACTGGTGAGGCAGGACGCGGGTGCAATCAGTGCCGGCGAAATCGCGTTTCCTGACGCAGCTCCGCATAAGGAGGATGTGCAATGACCCAACCGCTTACCTGGACGCATCGCGTTGCGGAGATCGCTGAAGCTGGCTTACAGCAAACGCGCACCGCGACGGCCGCCGAGCGAAAGGCTCTTGCTCAGGTTCTCGACGTGCTCTCTTGCGACGACGTTAAGGCATCCTACAAAGTCCATGCCTTGGGCCACGGCCGCTATCGCGTTTCAGGGAATGTGTCGGCGAGGCTCATGCGGAAATGCGTCTTGACGCTAGAGCCCATCGCGCAGGCTCTGGAAGAGAGCTTCGACGTAGAGTTCTGGCCCGCTGAAGCCTTACCGCTGACGACCGACACCGAGGTTGAGGTGCTCACGGCTACGGAGTTTGAACCGATCGATCACGGGTTGATCGATGTAGGGCGCATCGTCTCCGAGACCTTGTCCGCAGGTCTTGATCCCTATCCACGCAAGCCCAACGCTGTGTTTGCATGGGAGCACGAGAATAACACCGAACCTTCCATAACCGGCCCATTTGCGGGTCTTAGCAAGCTTAAGGACAAGCATTGAGTCATGCGGAATATTCATGAACTTCACCGCGGCGATGCGGCGAAAAGCGTCCAGAATCCGGTTGTCTGGCAACTGCAAAAGAGTATGGTCCGAGCCGATCATGAGGGTGGGCTGTTGGGAGCGCACTCTCGCTATTGCTTAACGATACCTTCGCGAGGCCAACCGCGACATGTCTGAGCCGCGGACGATAGCGCTTGACGCCATGGGCGGCGATCATGGCCCCAAGGTTGTGGTTGGGGGAGCTGCCCTTTCGCTTGAGCGTCAACCAGAACTTAGCTTCATGTTTTTCGGTGACGAAGCCGGAATTCGTGCTGAGCTCGAAAATTTTCCGGCACTTTCTGCGCGATCGAGCGTTGTGCACACCGACACCGTCGTCGGCATGAACGACAAACCGAGCCAAGCTCTGCGGCGCGGTAAAGGCACCAGCCTGTGGCTAGCGTTAGAGGCGGTTAAAAAAGGCGAGGCGCATGTCGCGGTCTCGGCGGGAAATACCGGCGCACTGATGGCGATGTCGAAGCTGATATTGCGTCCTATGGCCGGTATAGAGAGGCCAGCAATCGCAGCGATCTGGCCGACGATCAAAGCGGAGTGCCTTGTACTCGATGTTGGCGCGAACATCGGGGCGACCGCCCGCCAGCTTGGCGACTTCGCTCTGATGGGGGCAGCCATGGCGCGCGCGCTATTTCACGTCGAGCGCCCCACGGTCGGCCTTCTCAACGTTGGCGTCGAGGAAATAAAGGGGGCCGACGAAGTGCGCCAGGCGCATGCCTGGCTGAAAAGTACCGACCTTCCACTCGATTACTGCGGCTTCATCGAGGGTGATAAGATTGGACAAGGGATCGTCGATGTGGTCGTCGTTGAAGGCTTTGCCGGCAACATCGCATTGAAAACGGCCGAAGGTACGGCGCGTCAAATCAGTGAGTATCTGAGACAGGCCATGCAGCGGACATGGACCTCGCAGCTTGGGGCCGCTCTCGCCTCAGGCGGCTTTCGCATATTGAAGGAAAAGGTGGACCCGCGGCGCTCCAACGGGGGCACGTTCCTGGGGCTCAACGGCGTCGTGATCAAAAGCCACGGGGGCACCGATGCATTTGGCTTTGCGAGCGCGGTTGATCTCGCCTACGAGATGGCGCAAAGCGGGCTCATCGAGCGGCTTGCAGCCGACCTTGACACGTTCCACCACAAGCTCGATGCGGCTGCGATGGGTCCAGGACCTGTGTCGGTGAGCTCACAAGCGCGATAGTCTGCACGTCCAGTGCTGACCCCGGGCGTTCGATTCACGGGGTCGAAACGAAGAAAAGGCAAGGCAGGACTGTGGCAGTCATTCGTTCAGTGATCCGCGGCGTCGGCGCTCATCTCCCCAAGCGCGTTATGACCAACGCCGACTTGGCAAAGATCGTCGACACCAGCGACGAATGGATCATGGAGCGGACCGGAATCAGCCAGCGCCACATCGCAGGAGAAGGGGAGCGCACTTCTGATCTTGGCCTCGCTGCTGCAAAGCAGGCGCTAGTTCGGGCCGCCACCGATCCACTTGATATCGATCTCATCATCTGCGCCACCTCTACGCCCGACCGCACGTTTCCCGCCACGGCCATCGCCATCCAGCAAGGCCTGGGAATTACCAAAGGCGCTGCCTTCGATGTGCAGGCGGTCTGCACGGGCTTCGTCTATGCGTTGGCCGTTGCCGATAACTTTCTGAAGGCAGGACAGTTCAAGCACGCCCTTGTCGTCGGTGCGGAAACCTTCTCTCGCATTCTAGACTGGTCTGACCGCTCAACGTGCGTGCTGTTTGGGGATGGCGCGGGCGCCGTCGTGCTGGAGGCGCAGCCCCAGCATGGTACGCGTGATGATCGTGGTATTCTCTCCACGCGCATTCGCTCTGACGGTCGTTTCGAGGATCTTCTCTATGTCGACGGCGGACCCGGCTCCACCAAGACGGTGGGCCATTTGCGCATGAATGGGCGTGAGGTATTCCGTCATGCCGTTCAGAAGATTTCCGGCATCATCGAGGAGACACTCGTGGTGAACGATTTCGCCCCCGACGAGATCGACCTTTACGTGCCGCATCAGGCCAACAAGAGAATTCTCGATG
>JAUVPN010000229.1 GCA_030598645.1 Hyphomicrobium sp.
GCGAATGTCGCTCTGAGCTGAGGTCTAATGGCGACCGGTCCCAAACGCAATGAGGCACCTACTGAGCCATTGAAACGCGCGATAGGTCTTACCGTTCGTGCCGTCTCTGGTCACAAGGGACTTGAGATTGGCTTTGCACCAGGCAGGCCTCAATTGTCTACAAACCATGCGCAGCTGCCGGAGCCCTCGCGCGTACCCTCACGTCGCGAAATCGCTGTAATCCGCGGCTGGGCTGACAGTTTTGCTTTGACTGCAGGTTGCCACAATGAAAAGCTTCACACTCGACTTGCGCCTGGCTCCGGGCCCGCACGTACAGTGTTTGAAGCTGCGGAGCGGGCACGCGTAGAGGCCCTTGGCGCCAACCGGATGCCGGGCATGGCATCCAACCTCACTGCCCGCATCGAGGACCAATATGCGGATGGCCGCTTCGAGCACGTGATAACGCAGGAGGACGCGCCGCTGGAGGACGCGCTTGCGCTCATCGTTCGCGAGCGGTTGACTGGTCTAAAGCCGCCCAATTCGGCTGCGGCGCTAGTGCATGTGTGGCGCGACTTCATTGAGCAGCGGGGTTCGAAGGTTCTCAGGCGGCTTGATGCACTTATCGATGATCAGGAAAGTTTTGGCCGTATGTTGCGCGAGCTGTTGCGCGAATTAGAGCTTGCCGAAGAGCAATCCGATGCAGACGAGGCAGAGACTGAGGAGGAGAAAGCAAACGAACCGGAAAACGGCGAAGACGATGCGGATGCCGACGAGCAGGGCGAACAGGGGCAGGACGACGTAAGCGACGAAGAGGGCGGTGAAAGCCAAGCGGGTGAAGCGAAACAGATGGCCGAAAACGCAAACACGGACGACCTCGGTTCAGAGTTCGACACTGTGGATGCGATGGAGCCACCTGAGCCTTGGCGGCCCAATATGTCTGTCCTCGGAAACCCCGAGGCTTTCGGTTACAATGTCTTCACGCGCGAATTCGACGAGGAGATTGCAGCAAATGAGCTATCCTCGCCCGAGGAATTGGAACGCCTTCGCACTTATCTCGACCGTGAACTCAAGAGTTTCTCAAGTGTGGTAGCGCGACTTGCTAACCGCTTGCAGCGGCGTCTGCTTGCGCAACAGAATCGAGCCTGGGACTTCGATCTAGAAGAGGGCACACTCGACGCCTCACGACTCCCGCGCGTCATCATCGACCCCATGCACGCCTTATCGTACAAGTGCGAACGCGAAACCGAATTTCGCGATACCGTCGTCACGCTTCTGCTCGACAATTCAGGCTCGATGCGCGGACGGCCGATCATGGTTGCCGCCTGCTGCGCAGACATTCTGGCGCGCACGCTAGAGCGCTGCGGAGTGAAGGTTGAGATTCTTGGTTTCACCACGCGAGCTTGGAAGGGCGGTCAGTCTCGCGAGCAGTGGCTTGCAAGCGGGAAGCCACAGGGACCTGGGCGTCTTAATGATTTGCGCCACCTCATTTATAAAACCGCGGACGCACCTTGGCGACGGGCTAGGCGGTCGTTGGCGCTAATGATGCGCGAAGGTCTTCTGAAAGAAAATATTGACGGCGAAGCACTGGCCTGGGCGCACCATCGCCTACTCGTAAGGCCGGAACAGCGCCGTATTCTCATGATGATATCGGACGGTGCGCCGGTTGACGATTCAACGCTTTCGGTTAATTCCGGCAGCTATCTGGAGCAGCATTTGCGCCAAGTAATCGACGAAATTGAAACGCGCTCCTCTGTCGAGCTTATCGCTATCGGCATAGGCCATGATGTAACGCGCTATTACCGCCGCGCAGTGACTATTACCGACCCGAGCGAACTTGCCGGTGCTATGACCGACAAGCTAGTCGAATTATTTGAGGAAAAGGGGCACGCCCTACAGGCACAGCCTGCCTTCCAACGCCATCGGCCGATCCACTGATGCGGAAAGCATTATTCCCTACGTTTACCGTCAGCGGCTCGAAATCGTGCCTCCAGCCCTCGCGTGTTGCAAAGCGCGCTCCACTTTCTATTTGCGGGGTGCTTGTTCTCACAGCTTCCTTTGCGTTTGCTGGTACCAAACCAGCGCCACCTGGCAAGATGTTAACGGAGATTGGTATCCAAGCTACGCTGATACAGGCCTTCGACAAAGAGAACCCGAAGGCCACATGTTTTGGAAAGCTCTCCTGGCGCGGGGGGCTCGTTCTGAGGTCCACCACGCCGAGTTTCGGTGGCTGGTCTGGTCTCGTGCTCGGCGCAAATGGAAAGCAACTCGCGGCCGTATCCGATGCGGGAAGTTGGATGACTGCCGATCTTGTCTATCACGCTGGGAAACTCGCGGCGCTTAAAACAGTGCGACTCGGTCCTCTGAAATCGCTCGCTGGCCGCCCCCTTAGCCGGTCGCGCGATCGCGATGCCGAAGCATTGACCCTCGTAAAGGGAAGCGTTGCCAAGGGACGGGTTTTAATCTCTTTTGAGCGCAATCACAGAGTTGGGTTATTCGACATTGGCAAGAGCGGTATCTCGGCCCCTAGGCGCTATTTATCCCTCCCCGTCGTCGCCAAACGTCTTAGCGGCAATTCCGGACTCGAAGGGCTTGCCATACTGCGAGGTGGACGCTTTAAGGGCTCCCTCGTCGCATTTTCGGAGCGATTGATTGACAGCACGGGTGCGCTAACCGGTTGGATATGGGTCAAAGGCAAGCCACAAAGATTCAAGCTCGATAATGGCGGCGCATTTGGCGTAACCGACGCCGCTCCGCTGCCCGATGGCGGATTGCTCGTGCTCGAACGTCGCTTTCGCTGGAGCGAGGGTGTCAAGGCACGCCTACGGCTGATAAGACCGCATGAACTTCGCCCCGGCGCGAAGATCAAAGGTGAACTATTGCTAGATGCCAACCTGAAGCATCAAATCGATAACATGGAAGGCTTGGCGGTGCATACAGGGGCGGACGGCGAGATCATCGTCACCATGATCTCCGACGATAACTTCAATCGGTTACTGCAACGGACCATATTGCTGCAGTTTGCACTAGAGGGAGCCGGAATTGCCAGAGCGCCGCGCTCCTGCTCCTTGGCAATCGGAGTGCCGCTAAGTGATCATCGATAAAAGGGAGATGATTGCGATAAGCCGCCTCAGGCTGCGGTAGTTGCTGCCTTTGAGGGGGGCACCCTCTTCTTCACTTCGCGCTTCAGTTTGAGGCAGCGTTCAGAGAGCTCCTCGTCCCGGGCTTTGAGCAAATACGCGTCGAGGCCGCCGCGATGCTCAACCGACTTCAGAGCGTGTGCGCTGATCCGCAAACGAACTTTCCGTCCCAGTGCATCACTCAGCAGGGTGACCTCACACAGGTTGGGGCGAAACTTCCGCTTCGACTTGTTTTCCGCGTGGCTCCTAAGCTGTCCTGAGAGTGGCAACTTGCCGCTCAGCTCACAGCGCCTCGTCATTTCAAGCTCCTTAGTCACCGCGTTCAGTAGCGGTCTACGTGCACGCAATATTTGAAATAATTTCCCTCATCGGTCTGGCTGATGCACCTGGGACGCTGTCTATGCCCGAGGGCCCCAGCGGCGTCAAGGCACCGGCGCCTGCGCGGCTCGCTGCTTTTCTAAATTATCGGCTGGGTACGTCCTTTAGACGCCTTCATACAATGCCATCATGCCTCAATATGCTGGGATAACGTGTGCTGGTCGGGGACACAGATTTGTCGTAAAAGTCCACTAACGGAAGTGGTTAAGGGGTCACGCGGTAGGGACATCTAACATCATGAAGTGCCAAGTAGTGGCTGGGGGTGGTCGTGCTCAATCAAGGGCATTTGTGAAGGTCCTACTGCTTTTTGCCGTCACCATGGGTTTGCCATCCCCGATTTTCGCAACTCCGAAGGAGTTGGTAACCGAGAAGCGGCCGGCGAGTGTGTCCGCGGTTTACCGGATCAGCTTTGGCGTATTTGGCGACATCGGCGTCTATCGCTTCAAATCAAAGCTCAGGGGCGAGAAGTATAATCTCGTTGCGGACGCTAAGATTGAAACCAAGGTTCTTGACTACTCTGCAGAGATGCGCAGCTCCGGTTCCTTGGTGGCGTCGCAGCTGAAGCCAGAAAAGCACATGTTCCGTTTTAAGCAGAATCCGCTCATAGGAAAAAAAAAGCGGTCCACGCTCAATATGGCTTTTGACGATTCAGGCGTGAAGAAAGTGAAGTTTGTGCCGAAGGACTCGCCCTCGAAGCACGTCATCCCAGTGGTTGAGCGGGACCTTCAAGACGTACTCGATCCCTTGAGTGCGATCATGGCTCTGTCACTCGACAACAAGAACGAGGTTTGCCGGCGCACGCTTTCAGTTTTCGACGGAAAGCGGCGTTTTGATCTGATTTTCAAGCCCAAGCGGGGAGCGTCGCGCAATGTCGTCTGCCTTGTCCACTTTGCGCCCATTTCCGGACATCGCAGGGATGAGGACCGATCGGTAATAACAGGAAACGCGGAGGTTGTGCTACGCCGCGTGCCAAAAGCCAATATCGTCATTCCTTGGCGCATAACGGTTCCGACCATCGCGGGGAACGCCGTGCTGATGTCGGATCAAGTCGTAGTCACCATGCCGGATAGCAAGCGCATAGCGTTCAGACGGTAGACGTGTCTCGACATTGACATTGGAATCGAGAGGGCAACTAAATGGTTGCTCGACAACCACTCGCC
>JAUVPN010000181.1 GCA_030598645.1 Hyphomicrobium sp.
GGCTTGACACGGCCAGATCAAGGTCAGCACAGCCAAAAACGATATCGCAAACCGCTCCTGAACCTGACAGCCCGCTCCTCACCCGTACGTCAGCCGAGGCGTATCCACCTTTGAAGTAAGCAAGCCAATCATGCCACGCGTAGCCAACACGGGCTGTAGCTGTGAAGAGTTCGCTGACCTTCGTGTCCAGGGTCGTCTGGCCAGCCCAGTCCGCGCTTAAAATCTCGACGATCTCGACTTCATTCGCGAACGACGACCTGGCGGAACCCTTAAGATCACCTCCGCTCAACGTTACTTCTGCACCCAGCACCAATTGGTCAAACTGACGCTGCAAGCCAATTTGACCACCGCCCAACCAGGCATCTAATTCGGTGCTGCCACTATTGGATGCGCCGAGGAAATCCAATGCAGATCTTAGCTCTTCCGGGTCTGTTCCCGTCAATTGAGCATCTGCGTCGGCCCAGCCATATCCGGCATGGCCGCCTATGTAGAGACCAGACCAACTAACGGGTGGAGATAATGCGAAACCTTTGCCCGCAGGCTCGTACCCGTCCGCGGCGACGGCGTGGCTCAAGACCGACGTCGCGATCATTGCAATGAAAAACCCATATCTCGACATAGACTCCCCCCGCCGAAAACCCTCTGAATGGATGCTGTGCCGACCGCTCCACCGCTACGAAAAGCTTGAAGCGTCCCCATCTGACTGCGACCTTGAGCGCTGCGAATCGGCACTCAAATGAGGCAAGCGCTCCTTACTCAAAGCGGGGAGTTCCTCCCACTCGGTTCGGGCTATAATGCTTGAATAACGTTCTTTGCTCGGCAGTCAGCAAGTCGCCGTTGCCTCATTGCCACGTCGCAGCAATGTTGGACAGGAAACGCGTGTTTAGAGGTGATCCATCCACCAACACTTGGTCTAAGAATTGGGGGATTTGGCAATTTTCACTGTTCTTGCGCTGCAGGACGAATCAGGTGTGAGTGTCTCGTGTAGATGACCGCAATACGGGGGACGTGACCATGACTATTGTCTACGAATGGCACTCGTCGGGTTTTCAGACTTTCGTTCGGCCGATCGACGCGTGCGATAGCGGCTTCACCCGATCCAACCCGAGCAACTGCGTTTGGATTGTTCCAGGTACGGTCGATCCGGCTCAAGCCTAAATTCAAACCCTGAGCGCGCTTACCAGTAGACGCGGAAATCGCGGCCTTCTCGTCGGAGCCATATCAGTTTCGAAGTTAGAATTCACGGCTTCATGCAGGAAAGGGCTTGATAGGCGTATTCAGATCCCGCACCAGCTCAATACTTAGGCAGCGAGGGCCGCGATGTCCGCTGAGTGCCAAAAGCGGACATTGCGTGTCCTAGCTCGATCTTCTCCACCAGCGTTCTACCGCCACGCCGGCCCAGATGGCCTCGACGATTCCAAACGGCCAAGCACCTTGGAGAAAGCCATAAAGAGAGGCGAGGAGGCATGCTCCTGCAAAGGCAAGGACGTACCAGGGGGACCAGTCTTCAAGCGCGTAAAACACCAGCATTGCAGTGACGGCAAGCAGCCCAAATAGTGTAAGACTGTCCATACTCAACACGCGGTCCAGGCGGGACGCCGACAAACGAGTCGACTTTGCCGCACCAAAAGATACCAACGGTATAGCGACGCATCATCGCTCTTCCAAGCTGATAACGAGAAAAGAAAAAGCCCCGATGGCAACGGGAGTAGCCAACCGGGCGAGGGAAACGCTCTTGGAGATCTCAAATTCCGGACTGATGCAACGGCCATAGCTCTGGCATCGTAATGTCCGCTTTGACCCCCATACCGGACATGCGGCCTGCGCACTGGGATGTCCCTAAGTGCCAAAAGCGAGCACTTGGCTTACTTTCAAGCCTTGCCGCCGGCCCGGTGACGGCTGTGGGGTGCCTTTTGTCCGATCGCCTTCGCCTTACTTTTCTCCAAGAACACCATCGACGCATAAACGGTCAGGCGCTTTATCTAGGGATGTCGTGCCTGGCAACCCATCCCGGACGTCAATTCTCCAGAGTACACGACCAGCTGCATCCATGTTACTCAAGGGTCGGCTGACCGACCCGAACGCGCTGCAACCGCCGCACAACCTTGTCAGTTGAAATTGCAGGCGCGCGGAACCGCCTATAGAGTCAGCGATGACTGCGGTGCCGAGCGCTGATGGAGTGCGCCATGGTCAACCAGGAACCGCAATCGGCAGGCACTCCCGGAACCGGCGACAACGCGGGCTTGTCGGCCTCCCATTCAGGGCGCGTTGTTCGACAGTTTCGGCAGGTTCTTCTCTGGCCCCTGGAATTGACGCTGTTCCAACACGAAGCGCAAATCCGGAGGCGCCATTGGGATTTGCTCACCGCAAATCCTGGCGTGAAATCCCTTTGGACCGAGGTTAACGACGAGTTCCCGATTGATCCAGGCTCGTTGCAGGAGCGCCATTATCGCGAGTTCGCGACCTTTCTCCCCCATGTGCAACGCTTGCTCTATCGGGCACCTGATACGAGGTCGGGCGGGTCCGAATACAAATAATCGCCGGTACGGGTGTTCCGCCGCCACGATATTGCACAGGTGCGCATGACCCTGAGCGAGGGTACGAACTCACATTTGTTCAGCGTCGCTCGCGTGGACCTACACTTCTTCGATGGTGTCAATGTCGTGATCCTCGCCATCGAAATCGAGGCGCGAGATCTAACCGTCGAATGTGTTCAGGAGGTCATGTATCGGTTTGGTCGGGCCTATCCTTTGGGCTGGAACGAGACCGGCAACGCGTCGCACTGCCCCGAGAGGGTGGAATGGCTCGATCGGGATGGCCGCGTCCTGGCCATCTCCGATTACGAGCGTCGAGAGAAGTTCTTGAGTTCCGTTTGCCGCCATAGGGTACCAGCAATTGCCGGGCATTGGGAGTTTCTGCTGGCACCTCTGACCGTGAGCCACAGCGAGGTGACAGGACCGCTGAGATATCGATTGGGCGCGCATCAGCGTATGCCCATCATGGCCTATCTTGCTGTCGACGATCCCCAGAGCCTCACGCCGAACGACCACATCCGTCTTGGATGTGTGCTGCCCCTGGTGACCCAGCGGCCTCTCCCTATGCGTCGTCCTTTCTGAAGGACTTTGACAGTCGATACTGCTACGACCGTTTCCACGATCCCGCCCGCACTGACGACTGGATCGACACACGCATCATGTGCTGTGGCCACGCCTTTGTGATGGTCGGCGATGCACGCCAGCCCTTTTTTGTTGATCCAGAACGAGGCGTGTTAGCTCAGTTCCGCCATCAGCTTTTCCTCCTCGGCTTGATGGCACACTTCCATCGCGCGGCCCTCCTCATGCTTTCGGATCGGCTCGTGCGGTCCATGAGCCGGTTCGACATCGAGCGGCCGGCAACCCACCAGCGCTTCCAAACCGATATCCAGGAGACAGTCGAAATTTTCCTGCGCTTCTCACATCGGTACTGGTTCTCCGACGTAACGGACCAAGCAGTGCCGCGCGATCTATTTCGCATGTCGTCCGACCACCTCGCCACCACGCGCCTCTACACCATCGTGCGCGAGGAGCTGCAGGACATGAGCCGATACCTCGACAGCGAAATACTGCGACGGACCTCGTGGACGATCGTGCGACTCACCGTCGTCGCCATTCTCAGCCTAATTGGCACAACGGTCACCGGATTCTTCGGCATGAACCTTATTGATGAAACGCAAGCCCCGCTCGCCTACAAGGCGTTCTTTTTCGTACTTATCGCCACTTTAGTTATTGCGTTGAGTGTTTACACGATCATGAAGGCAAGCCGACTTGCCGATTTCCTCGATGCTCTTGGCGATGAGCGCTACTCATGGCGTCATAAGCTGCGAGCCTTCTTCGCAGTTTGGGCGAGGCGCTAGGGCAGGCATCGTGCGGCACACGCTGGCGGCGGGATCTTTTTGGCGCCGGCTTCTCATGGGCGGGTAGGGCTTGGTGATGTCCGCTTTGGGTCAAAAGCAGACATTTGAGGGCGCGTCAGGGATGTCCGCTTTGCCCCCGGAAGCGGACATTCTCAGATGCGGCCGCGCGCCCGGCTGCCAAAGATGAAGACCTTGGGCAAGGGCATTTGATCGGCCCAGTCGGCCAGCACGTTGGCGAGATGGCGAAGAGACTAATCCGGCGCCATCACGGCCTACAATTCGGCGCCTCAATGGACATTGCCGCCGCTAGATGGCCCGTTTTGCTTCATAGGATTACCGTGTTCATCGATGATGCCGAGCTCCTTGGCCTGGGCGATGGCTAAGGCGAGCCTCTGCTGAAGCTGTTCATCTGTGACCCCATCGAACTCGTTGACCGTCATATCCACGCTCGACGAGGCAAGCCTTGGATGCACGTAAGGCGCAGCAGCCTTCGCGGCATCAAGACGACGCTCAGGCGTCTCCGCTTGGTCGCGCATCACCTCAAGCATGTACGCGAGCGGATCGAGACCAGATGCTTTGATCTCAGCTTCGCGCGCGACTGATGCCTTGTTGCGCGTGCCCCGCTTTCTGCCCCTGCCTGGCGTCTTGGCACAGCCTGGTTTTCGACCTCGTCTAGCCATTCCTGCTTTTTCCTATTGTTTTCCTACTTCAGGAAATTCCTCGCTTGCTTGCTCGCGCGCGGCAGCCCAACGGGCACGCGCTTTCTGTGAGGCGTCGCGTGCCCGAGCTGCCTCTGCTTTAATGCAGGGAATGCAGCGGCTCAGCCGGCTGCTGCCAGGGCGGGTTCGATGGGCGCATTCAACGCAAAGATCATTAGGTCGGGTCGTTCTGACTCGCGCCTTAAGTGATTGAGACACAATGGCATCAACGTGGCGCGAACTGTCAGAATGGCCCTTGATAACGTTGGGCTGGGTCCGGACTTTGATTCCGCCATGCGGAGGTTCGAATCCTCCCGCCCCAGCCGATTGCTTCAGCGAGTTAGCTGAGCGCCTAAGTTCGAATGCCGCTTTCGCGGGAGTTTTGCGGGAGGCGCCCTGCAGCGCACCCCGCAAGACGACGTTCGGGCTGCTTTCCATCAGGATCACACACGCTGTTTGCAGCCTCGAACAGTCGTGAGAGTTCGGCCGCCGAGTAGCGTGTCGTGATCCGACCCGACCGATGGCCGAGAAGGTCCTGTCGATCCTCGAAGTTCACACCGGTCGCCCTCAAGCGACGGCCGAATGTATGTTTGAGGTCGTGAACATGGACGTGAGGCAGCCCTGCTAGCTATCTGGGCTTCGCATATCCGTTCTTCAGATTAACTGCTTAGAGGCCGCTGATCGGGATTTCGACGACGAGCTACCTATCACCGAAGTCGTCAGGCTCAAGTTGCTTAGTGCCGCGGTTTCGACTGCATGCCCGCTTTTGGCACTTAGCGGACATCTAGGCCGCCTCTGAGAATGTCCGCTTTCGGAGGTAAAGCGGACATCCCCGACACACCCCGCAATGTCTGCTTCTGACCCAAAACGGAGATCGAAACACGAAAAGAGACTGCGCTAGATTCTAAGTTAGAAACTGGTATCGCTTTGTGGGGCAGGCCAGCGACGCTCGTACCAACAGCCTAGGTTCATTGGGGAATGTCGGTTAAATTGTTTCTCAGACTTAAGAGAGTGGGCGAGCGGTCCACGCGGCGTGCCGGCAGACGGCCAGCATCTCGCCCGCCTTGTCACTGCCATACCCTGGCACAACGACCGCCGACATAACGATGGGAGGAGAAATGTCATGGCCTACCAACTCGAAGGACGCATGCTCGAAGTGTGCACCTGCCAGACTGTTTGCCCCTGCTTTATCGGTGAGGCGCCGGACGGAGGGTACTGCGACGTAACAGTCGCCTGGCACATCGACAAGGGGACGGTCGAGGGTGTTGATGTCACCGACCGCAC
>JAUVPN010000198.1 GCA_030598645.1 Hyphomicrobium sp.
CCTCGACCCAGAAAGCCGACATGTACCCTACTAGGCCGCGTCCAAAAAACGATGGTTTAATAGAAAAATCCGTCCACTTCGGATGTACACGGATTAGTCCAGCAAACGTATGGGTTTATGGACAGTCTCGCGACTTCGCTTGAGCAACAGAAAGTCCGCTTCCGCCTGAGCCGAAGGCGAACACGCTGTTTTCTTATTATCCGTAATGTGGTTCGCTTTTTCGTTAGAGAACTGGACTAGGGCTTTGTTAGAAGGCCAGCCATGCGGCGCCTGTCAATCTTCGTTCCCAATCAATAGATGTGGACTATTGGCCCTTCACGTCATCGCCGGGTTTGCATCAATCAATTTTGGCCGACTTCCCTGTTGCAGACTTTGGAATAGGAGCGGCTCGTGCCACATTTGGCGCCAGCGCGTAGAAGCTTTTTGACAATACCTTTGCGGCCACGCTTCACCGCGTCGTCCAACATACTATAGCCACGAACGTACTTTTGATTTACGTCGGCGCCTTTCCCGATGAGAAACTCCACGATGTCTTCACGCGCCTCACGGACGGCATAGAAGAGCGGTGTCCCGTCTTCAAAATCCTTGGCATTGACGTCTGCTCCCTTAGCGACAAGCATCCGAGACATCTCCATGTGACCCTCGCCGGCCGCCCAGTGCAGCGCCGTTTTGTCCATACCGTCTTTCTCATCGAGTGCGGTGCCGGCCGCGATCAGGCGTTCGACCTGCTCTGCTTTGCCGCCTCTCGCTGCATCGTGGATCGGTCCCGCCACCGCCAGGGTATGAAGAAACGCGGTGGATAGGAGTACGGCTACACTCATCACGACAGTTCGCATGATGCACCCCCCTTTTAATCTGTCAATTCCCGGATAACATTCAAATCCACGCCGAGAGTACACCATTTCCCTGTCTCAAGGAATTTTCCCACCGCAGCCAATTGATGTCGAACGGGGTGGGTTTGGGTCTAGGCCAACAAGCTTTTGGGAAGCCGTATAGCGATCAAGGGCGGCAAGCGTGACTGGTCCGGAATTTAATCATCGACCAGGGGCGATGGCCGCTTGCCTCTGAAAGCTGGCAATGGTGCCGTGTCCATCAAACGATCGTTGGACTGAACGGCTTCGCCGTAGGGCGTGTTGTGGTCGCGGTGCACGTGGCTTGCGGGTATCTCTTAGAGGGCCGGGACGAAAGCCCGGGCGTTGAACCTCGAAAGGAGAGTCCACATGACACCGTTGCGTAAGAGGATGATCGAGGAAATGCGGGTCGCCGGTTTGGCGGCTGGCACCCAGACCAACTACCTGCACGCCGTCCGCGCGTTGGCCGCTTACTACATGCGCTCGCCGGATGAGCTGGCCGAAGAGGAGGTGCGTAACTATCTGCTGCATCTGCGTGACGAGCGCGGCATTCTGCTCTTGGAGGCAGTGCGTACCAATTGCTTAGGCAGCTATCAATAACGAAACTGCCTGCCCCGATCAGGCCAAGAACGCTGGCGCAAGAACCCCGCGAGTGCTCCCTGACCATCAACCAAAGCCTGAACCGAAGTTGTTCAGATTCTCCTTAATGTTGGAAAAAAGAGACTTACGGAGCATTGGGCTACGTACTATTTCTTCGGTCTTGGATCACTGAGTTTGCAACGCTGCCTGCCATACAACTCTTCACTCGTCCACGTGAATACAACGTAGCGTTTGGAACACATCACCGATAGGTTAGGCGATCCAGGCGCTCCGCGCTTAGCAAGGTCTCCCGTCCAACCGAGGTAAGAATGGCGCGCAACGTTGGCGAATGGCTCGGACAGCTGGGGCTTGGCAAATACGCCGAAGCCTTCGCTGAGAACGATATCGAGTTCGAAGTTTTGTCCGAGCTGAGCGACGATGATCTATGTGAGCTCGGCCTGTCTCTCGGCCACCGACGAATGTTTTTGAAGACCGTAACCGAACCCACGGCTGATGCAAGGTCGGCAGTATCATCGGACATAGGCGAAGCATCGCGGACGTCAGCAAAGCACGCAGAAGCAGAACGCCGGCAGTTAACCGTGATGTTTTGCGATCTTGTCGGTTCAACCGAGATTTCAACGCGGACCGATCCGGAAGACCTGCGCGAGATGATGCGCCACTACCAGGACACCGTTGCAGGCGTCGTGGCGCGGTTTGAGGGGCATGTCGCCAAGTTTCTCGGCGATGGGGTGCTTGCCTTTTTCGGCTGGCCCCGCGCCTACGAGGATCAAGCGGAGCGGGCCGTGCGGTCGGGCCTGGCAGCGGTTGAGGCGGTGTCCAACTTGAGGGCCAAGGACGGGCAAGTGCTGAAAGCCCGCGTCGGCATTGCCACTGGACAGGTAGTGATCGGCGACATCGTCGGCGAGGTCGCTGTGGAGGCGGACGCGGTTGCCGGGAAAACGCCCAACCTGGCAGCGCGATTGGAGGGCGTGGCGGCGCCAGGTCAGGTCGTGATCGGCGCAGACACGCGGCGTTTGGTTGGTCATCAATTTTCGCTGAAGAACCTTGGAACGCAGGAGTTGAAAGGCTTTGAACAGCCCGTTCCTGCGTGGCTGGTGACCGGTGAGGCGAGAGCTGAAAGCCGCTTTGTGGCGTCGCATCGCCAATCACTGGGCTGCTTCGTTGGTCGACAAAGCGAACTCAGCATCCTTCTTGACCGCTGGGAGCTTGCGAAGGCCGGAGAAGGCCAAGTTGTGCTGTTGTCCGGAGAAGCGGGCATCGGCAAATCCCGGATTACCCAAACGTTGAGTAATGTCGTTCGAAACGACGAACATTTTCGCCCTCAATATCAGTGCTCACCGCATCATCTGAATAGTCCCCTCTATCCGGCAATTCGACAGCTGGAGTTTGCCGCGGGGATGGCTTTGGATGATCCGCTGGAAACGAAGCTCGACAAACTTGAAAGCGTTCTCCAACAGTCTGCCGCCACGGATGTCGCGCCATTAATGGCAGCGATGCTTGCCATACCTGCCGATGATCGCTACACGCCACTCGATCTGACGCCTCAGGATCAAAAGCAGCAAACACTTCAAGCATTGGCTCGGATATTTGAGGGCCTGGCTGCCGAGCATCCGGTATTTTTCGTGTTCGAAGATGCGCACTGGATTGATCCGACGACGCGTGAGCTGATGGATTTGCTGATTGACCGTGCTGCCACGCTGCCAGCATTGATTTTAGTGACCCACCGCCCTGAATTTGAAACTGCCTGGCAATCATATGCCCACTGCACCGTATTGGCGCTCAACCGCCTCAACAGAGACGCGTGTGCCGATCTCATCGGCGACCTGACGGGAGGGATGGCACTTCCGCAGGACGTGTTTGAACAAATTGTCTCCAAGACGGATGGCGTGCCGCTTTTCGTTGAGGAACTGACCAAAACCGTCCTGGAATCGGGATTGGTTATTGAGCAGGGCGATCACTATGAACTCAGCGGTCCGTTGCCGCCTCTGGGGATTCCATCGACCTTGCAGGATTCGCTTATGGCGCGCCTGGACCGTCTGGAAGCCCTGAAGGAGATTGCGCAGATCGGCGCGGCGATCGGCCGGGAGTTCCCCCGGTCTCTGCTGGAAACGATATCTCCTCTTAGCGGCTCGGAATTAGATGACGCGTTTGATCGGTTGACGGAGTCGGAGATAATTTTCCGTCGTGGTCTGGGCCCGGACGCAAGTTATGTTTTCAAGCATGCTTTGATACAGGATGCGGCTTACGAATCCTTGTTGAGAAGTCGCCGGCAACAGATCCATGCGCGCATCGCTGAGGCGCTGCTGTCGCAATTTTCAGCACGTGTGCAGAATGAGCCGGAAGTCCTCGCGCACCACTACACCCAAGCAGGATTGTTGCGGCAGGCAGCACCCTACTGGTTGTTGGCAGGACAACGCGCGATCGTCCGCTCGGCGAACTTAGAAGCCATTGCCCACCTGAGCGAAGGCCTTAACACCGTTGCTCAAGTGTCGGATGACGAGGATGTGAGCACCTTGGAATTAGACATGCAGATCGGCCTGGGTTCGGCGCGAATTGCATCTCGAGGCTACTCTGCTGAAGAAACGGAAGAGGCATGGTTGCGGGCACGCGAGCTTTTGAACGCGGTCGGAGAGGACTCACGCCAATTCGCCGTCCTTCATGGACTGTGCATGGTCTATTGGACTCGTGGGCAGCTTAAGCGCATGCATGAAGTCAATGAAGATATGTTGCAGCGTGCCGAGAGGCAGAACGAGGCTCTTCCAAAACTCGTCGCTCCTCGCGTCATGGCGGTTGGTCTCAATACCATGGGCCGGTTCGAAGAAGCCCGCACGCATGCACTGTTGGCGACAGAATTACATGATCCGGACGTTCACGGGGAGTCCGCGCATCGGTTTGGTCATGACCAAGGCGTTGGTGCCTATTGGCATTTGGCAATAGCCCAGCTCTTTCTGGGCTATCCCGACGCGTCCGCCAGGGCGGGCGAACGCGCCTTTGCTCTGACCGCCGACCTGCAGAACGCAAACACGAACGCCTACTGTTCGCTGTGGGGGGCGTTCACCAGTCTGGTGCGGCACGATTGGGAGGGTGCGCGAAAGATCGCCGAACCCATGATCGAAGACGCCCTCTCGCGATCGATGGCCCTTTGGATAGCCTTTGGCCGTCACCTCTTGGGCTGCGCGCTTGTAAATCTTGACCAACCCGAAGCCGGCATGAGGCAGCTTCATCTCGGCCGTGATGAGGCATCAGGTCTTAACAGTCACGTCTTGATGCCAATGACACTGCGCTTCGAAGCCCAGGCATTGTACATGCTCGGCCGCCATGATGAAGCTGTGAGCTGCCTCGAGAATGCTTTGAAAATCGTAGGAAAGACCGACGAACGCTGGTGGGAGCCTGAAATACACCGCTTCAAAGGCAATCTCCTTCAGCACTCTAAAGCCAACACAGACGGCAGCGAAGACGCTTTCAGGCGCGCCATCGCAACGGCTGCGAATCAAGAAGCCAAAGTTATCGAACTGCGCAGCACGGTGTCGCTTGCGCGCCTGTTACAAGCTCAGGGACGGGATGATGAGGCGCGCAGCTCCCTCCTTGCTGTGTTCAATTGGTTTTCTGAAGGGTTCGAATCCCCAGATCTGAAGGATGCAAAGGGTCTGCTTGATGAGCTGACCTGATAATAGATTGGTCCGACTCTGACGGGCTCAGACTGGAGGTAAAGCGTCTGCTTTGGAGGCGACTTCCGTCGCGGTGAGCACCTTGCAACAGAACCTAGGTGTTTAGTCCCGGCATTTGATGGTGCATTATTTTCTATCGAATGGAAGGAAGCGCTATGGGACAAGTTTTACACGGCAGCGCCACAACGACTGCGGCAGTGC
>JAUVPN010000213.1 GCA_030598645.1 Hyphomicrobium sp.
ACCTCGGCTACGCTAGTCCGCGAATGGCCGCTGCCACGCTTATTGGGAATCGCGTTGCGGGAACTGCGCAGCGGGCTCTCGGGCTTTCGAATCTTCATCGCTTGCGTAGCACTCGGCGTCACTGTGATCACCGGGGTTGGGGCGGTCTCAGATGCCCTGCGCGCGGGGTTCGAGCGCCAAGGAGAGGCGATCCTAGGTGGAGACGCGACGTTGTCACGTATGCATGTGCGCTCCAAAGGGGCTGAGCGGCGCGCTCTTTCGAACTTTGGGACACTAAGCGAAAGCGCGACGATGCGCACAATGGCGCGACACGTCGACGGCTCCGATCAGGCTCTGTCCGAGCTGAAAATAGTAGACGCCAACTATCCCCTCGTCGGTGTTGTCGAGCTAAGCAACGGACTGCCACTGCAGGAGGCGCTGCGTCGTGGTGCTGTTGTCGATCCCATTCTACTAGAGCGCCTGGCTCTCAAGATTGGCGACCGATTGAAGCTTGGCACTGAAGACGTGGAGATCAGCGGCACGATCAAGTCCGAGCCCGATGGTATTGCCGACCGGCTAACCTACGGGCCGCGAATCTTGATTTCGTTGGATACGTTGGAGAAGACAGGTCTCGTGAGACCGGGCACGCTTATTCGTTGGCGTTATTCACTGAAGCTCGATTCTGACCGGTCTGCGAGTGAAGATGAGCTACTAGAGCTGCGCAAGAGCATAAGTTCTGAGCTGTCCGAGTCTGGGTTCACAATTCGCGATCGGCGCAATCCTTCTCCGCAGGTCAGCCAGGTGCTGGAGCGCCTACGCCAATTTCTGACGCTTATCGGTCTCACGGCGCTGCTCGTTGGCGGCGTCGGTGTCGCCAACGCGGTTGCTACCTTCATCGACAAGCGTCGCAGAGTGATAGCGACGATGAAAAGTATCGGTGCGACGAGCCGCATGGTATTCGCCATCTTTCTTGTGCAGATCGCCGTCGTCGCTGTGATCGGCATTGCCATTGGTTTACTGCTTGGAACCCTGCTCCCCATCATCTTGAATAGGCTCTACGGAGATATCGTTCCTATCCAGGCTGAGATCACCGTTTCGGCTCTCAGCATTCTGTCTGCCTCGGTCTATGGTTTCGCCGTCGCAATGTTATTTACGATATGGCCGCTCGGCCGAGTCGAGCGTGTCAGTGCTAGCGTCCTTTTTCGCGACGAGGTGGCACCAGAACGCTCCTGGCCGCACAACTGGGTCGTTGGCGTGACGATCGCTTTAGGCCTAGGCCTCATCGCCTTTGCGCTTTTCACGTCTGATTCAAAGCGCATCGCGCTTTACTTCTGCGGTGGCTTGGCAGTGATGTTTGCTGTATTTGTCGCGCTGGGCGCCGCCATAACATGGGTTGCGCGTCGGATCCCTCGGTCGCGTCGGCCAGAGCTTGCACTTGCAGTGGGCAACCTCGGTGCGCCAGGTGGGCTTACGCGCTCGGTCGTCCTGTCGCTCGGCGCCGGTTTGTCTTTACTTGTCGCAGTCGCACTCGCCGACGCCTCACTCGTCAAGGAACTGAGCGAGCGCCTGCCCGTGCGGTCTCCTGATTACTTCGTTCTCGACATCCCCAAGACCAATTATCAGGCGATTGCCGGCCTTGTCCAAGGCGAAGTTCCCGGAACTGTCATCGAGGACGCTCCGATGCTGCGGGGCAGACTTGTGCGATTGAATGGTACGCCAGTCGAGCAGGTCAAAGCTCCGCCGGAGGCGCAATGGGTGCTCAACGGTGACCGTGGGCTGTCGTACTCCGATAGCGTGCCCGAAGGCTCGAAAGTTAAGGCGGGAGAGTGGTGGGACGCCAGCTACGCGGGCGAACCCCTTGTGTCATTCGAGGTCGAACTCGCAGAGAAACTCGGCCTGAAGCTCGGCGACACGGTGACTGTCAACATCCTCGGCCGCAACGTTACGGCGCGCATTGCCAACCTGCGCGAAGTGAAATGGGAGAGCCTTGCCATAAATTTCGTGATGGTATTCTCGCCCAACACGCTGAAAGGCGCACCGCACAATCTGCTTGCAACTATTTCGCTGCCTCCAGGCACGCCGATGGCAACCGAGGCGCAAGTGGTTCGCAGCTTGGGACGCGCATTTCCCTCGGTCACCGCAATTCGTGTCAAGGATGTGCTGGACGCTTTCAACGCAGTGTTCACGAAGGTAATGACGGCAATCCGCGTCGCGGGCAGCGTGACACTACTCGCCGGCGCCTTGGTGCTTGCCGGCGCGCTCGCTACCGCGCAGCGCCGTCGCATCCTGGAAGCTGTCATTTTGAAGACACTCGGTGTCACACGACGGCGTGTTCTGACGTCGCACGTGCTTGAATATGTGTTGCTGGCCGCCGTGACCGCTTTGTTTGCTGTAGCGCTTGGATCAGTCGCGGCATGGATTGCCGTGACCGAAGTTATGCAGATCCCCTTCAGCTTCTCACTTTCTGCTGTTGCTCTGGCGCTAACGCTTTCGACGGGGCTGGTGCTATTATTTGGCGGGGTTGGCACCTGGGCGGTGCTACGGGCCCCGGCAGTACCCTTCTTGCGGTCGGAGTAATGGATAGTTAATAAATCGCCAAATATGGCCTCGTAACGTCTGTATTGCGGGCAAAATCGAGGGTTGCAAGCCTTGAAACAGACGCACTGGAAGCGCATATTCTGTGAACGATTTCGCAAATACCGCGGGAGCAATAAGGGATACATACATGGCTCAGCTCGACAATAGGTACGCGCAAGCAGGAACCGCCGCCCGTGCAGGGGCAGCGGTGGATGAGGGGCTGCGCACATACATGCTCGGCGTTTACAATTACATGGCTGCCGGCGTGGCTCTAACAGGGGTCGTAGCTTATCTCACCTACACAATGGCCGTCAGCAATGGCACGCTCACACCGTTCGGGCAGATGCTGTATACCTCGCCGTTGCGCTGGGTAATCATGCTTGCGCCGCTTGGTTTTGTGCTCTTCATGTCGTTCCGAGCCCAGAAGATGAGCGTGGGTGCGGCCCAAGTATCGTTCTGGCTTTTTGCCGCCTTGATGGGCCTGTCGCTCTCATCAATTTTCTTGGTCTTTACCGGCCAGTCGATCACGCAGATTTTCTTCATTACGGCAGCAGCGTTTGGTGGCCTGAGCTTGTGGGGCTATACGACCAAAAAGGACCTCTCCGGTTGGGGGTCATTTCTGGTCATGGGTGTGGTCGGTATTATCATCGCCGCGCTGGTCAATTTATTCCTGCAATCAGGCGCTCTGCAATTTGCAATTTCCGTCATCGGCGTTCTGGTCTTCGCGGGGCTTACTGCCTACGACACGCAACGGATCAAAGACGGCTACTTGATGGTTCGCCACGACACGGCGATGGTGGCAAAGAGCGCCATTATGGGGGCATTGAGCCTCTACCTCGACTTCATCAACATGTTCCTCTTTCTGCTTCAACTATTCGGAAACCGGGAGTAGGCCGCCTGAAGTTGGAAGCATATGCTTTTGAGGAGAGCCCCGCGAAGCGGGGCTCTTTGCCATTCAGAGGGCAAGCGTCTAGACGGCGACGAGCCGCAGGCGATGATCCAGAATGCGCAGTACGCGGCCTAAATCGTGACCCCGCTTCAAGATCAACCCCGCTGGCGCAACGACACTGTAGGCGCCCTGCTTGCGCGCCAGACGGGGGCATTTCTCAATACGGTAGAGGGGGTATTCGCTAGAGCGGCGAAAGATGGAAAAGACTGCTTTGTCGGGGCCCACGTCGATGGCGTAGTCACGCCACTCGCCAGCTGCGACCTTGCGGCCGTAAACAGCAAGGATAGTGCCCAATTCTTGCCGATCGAACGCTGCGAAGCGCCGTAAACCTGGTCCAGCGCCTTTGAGTGCAAAACTGCCCGCGTTGCGCGGGCTCAGAATTATCGGCTCTGATTCGCTCAATAGCGCCTCCTGGTTGCAATCGGGTGATGATCGCGCCGGGCCAGGCGAATTTCAAGGGCTGGGGGGCCATGAATATGCATTATGGTAGGCAACTGCCGCATCTAATAGACCGTGCCTACACGGAAATTCCTCGACTTGGCCCGATTGAGGACCCGCCCTGGTCAACGATCCGCCTCAAATCGCTGCGAATTATTCGTCGTTGCCTCTTGGCCCGGTCCTGAAAGAGAGGCCCTGGATTTCAGCCCCCCAGCCCCCGGGGCATCTTCGACGGACCGGGCCACATTAGGCGACAATCCCAAAAAGCGCTTGCCACGAAGAGTATCCGATGGACCGGTTTCTCGCTGGTCCAATTTTTTGCATGTGCGCTTGCCGCATGGTGGCAGATGCCACTCTCCGCTGGCACTATGGGCTCAGCCCCTCCCAAAGATTGAGCATCCGGTGACAATGCCCACACCCCAGAAGAACGTGCAGTTCAAGTATGGAGCAAAGACATCAAAGCGAGCCAGCAAACAGCGGCGGGCTGTCGCGATCGCAAATCCACTTCTTACCAGATGGTCGACACCATTCGGGATGCCACCTTTCGACAAGATAGCACCGTGCCACTTTGCGCAAGCGTTCAAGACTGCGATTGCTTCTCACAAAAAAGAGATCGCGGAAATCGTGGCACAGACGGCTCGGCCGTCATTCGCTAACACGATAGCGGCACTTGAAAAGAGCGGCCGTCCGCTCGATCGCGTAAGCAGCGTCTTTTTTAATCTGGCCGGCGCCGATACGAATGAAGAGCTGCAGTGCAATGAACGCGAAGTCGTGCCGCGGCTAGCCGCGCATCAGACGAACATTATGCTCAATGCCAAACTGTTTCGTCGTGTGGAGGAACTGTACCAAAAGCGCGATCGTCTGCGGCTGACCAACGAGCAGGCCCGTGTGCTTGAGCTTCACCATATGTGGTTCGTGCGCGCTGGTGCTAAGCTCAACAGGAAGGCTAAGGCGCGCGTAGCCACAATCAACGAGCGGCTAGCATCGCTCGCGACCCAGTTTGCTCAAAACGTCCTCAAAGACGAACAGTCTTGGCGCTTGGTTCTGGACGACGAGCGCGATCTTGTTGG
>JAUVPN010000077.1 GCA_030598645.1 Hyphomicrobium sp.
ATTCGCCTTTAGTGAGGAAGGTCACGTGCAGCGACGAGGCGCCAAGGCGTTGGGACAGCTCGACCGCGGCAGCGGCAAGAAGAACCTCTCTATTTTTCGCATTCTCTCCTGGTTTCACGAGGAGCCGCCGGCCCGGTACGGGTGTAAAGGGGACAGCGGCTTGCAATTTGGGATAATACCGGCCCCCGGCACGCTCGTAGGCTTCTGCCCACGTAAAGTCGAACACGTACTCGCCGGTGCTGTGCAGCTTGATGTAGCAGGGCATGCACGCGCCGATCTGCCGAGCACTGTCTTCCAGGGTGATGTGGTGGGGCAGCCAGCCGGTATCGCGCCCACCCACCGTGCCGGAGTCTTCTAGTGCGCTTAGGAAGGCATGCGAAACGAATGGGTCATAAGTGGCGGGGTCGGGGTTGGCGCAGGCATCCCACGCGCAAGCCTGAATGTCGCCAATGCGCGGTACAACCCGTGCGACCGCTCGGGGTTCCTCATTTACGTATGCATTCATGGGGAAACTCTGCATCATTTTGTTTGAAACACGTAGCCAGGACATTGGTTGCCGTCAGGGCTCGTAGTCCTCGAAGATTGGCGCATCGGCCCAGCGTGCAGCGATTTCTCGGTCTGCCGGTGTTCTCACCGTCCAGGCAAAAAGGGGCAACCCCAAAATCTCGCGCACAAACCGCGTGACTGGTGTGGGTAGCGACTCTACGTGATAGGCATAAAAATCAGGCGCAGCGGGGCGCGATTCAAGCAAATGGCTGAGGCGAAACGCGCGCTCGCGTTCAAGGTGTCCCTGCCAATCGTCTAGTAAATCATACAATCCTGACACGATCCCGCGAGGGATCTGCGGCACCAGTTCTTTGAAGACGGCAATCACATCTGGATCATAGGACATGAGGGCGATCGGTCCCCGATAGCTGGCAGCTAGCTTGGCTACGCATTGCAAGAAGGGAACGTTTGGCTCCCCCCAATCGCTTTTGATCTCGGCCAATATCGGTTCGCGCCCGTCGACGACGTCAAGCAGCTCAGCAAGGTCAATCATAGGAGACCTATCGCCGCGGTATTTGAAGGCTTTGAGGGTTGCGGCGTCGTGCGCGTGCACAGAATCGCGCCCTTCGATAAGCCGCTCCAATGTGTCGTCGTGGAAAATCATAGGCGTGCTGCAGGCCGATGGCCGCACGTCGGCTTCGACCCCATAGCCTTTAGAGATTGCCGCCTCGAAGGCTGAGGCCGAGTTCTCTACTAACCCGTTCGCAGTGGTGTGCAGCCCGCGGTGCGCAATCGGTTTCAAGAAGGCTGCGCGCTCTCGCATCGGATCTATCGCTCGATGCGCAGAATGGCATCGACCTCCACGGCGCAATTCATTGGCAAACTAGAGACGCCGACGGCTGCGCGCGTGTGCCGGCCCTTGTTGCCAAACACCTCCACCATGAAATCCGAGGCGCCGTTGATAACCTTTGGATGATCACCGAAGTCCGCTGTCGCGTTGACGAAGCCCGTGAGTTTCACGACCTGCGAAACGCGGCCTAGGCTGCCGAGAGCTGCCTTGGCTTGTGCAAGGATGAGAATGGCGCAACGCTTTGCTGCCATTTGTCCTTGGTTGACGCTCATCGTGTTGCCGAGCTGGCCGGTGATAATTTTGCCATCGGCGTCCATAGAGATCTGTCCTGAGATGAACAGGATATCTCCGCTTACTAGCGAGGGAACGTAGTTAGCGACAGGATTTGGCGCGTCTGGAAGGACAATGCCGAGGTCCTGAAGCCGCGCCTCAGGCGTGCCATCCATGAGCCTCTCCTTCCCCTTATTCGGTCGCGATTGAGCTCCTCAACGCGCCTATTTGACCAGTGAACGGGCACTTTGCAATGCCCCCATAGCGGCCTAGTGTTCCTATACTTTAACGACTTATGGGCTATCATCACCCGATGCCAAGGAAAACAAGTACGGCCAAAGTGTTGAGGCTTGTTCCCATCGCCACGATTGGTGCCGCTCTTCTGTTCGCACTGGCTGCCCAGGTCTCAGCGGAGGGGAGCTGGGCAAGGGCGTCAATTGCGCCCCATCGTGCCATTTACGCGATCACGATGGACCGTGCCTCGCCCGGCTCAGGTGTCGCTGACATGACTGGCCGCATGGTTTACGAGATGAGCGGAAGTCGCTGCAAGGGCTATGAGCAGAAGATGCGCTTCGTGACGCGCATGACGAACCAGCAAGGCATTGCACAGATCAACGACCTAAGAACCTCAAGTTTCGAGGATCTGGCAACGCATCACCTACGCTTCAACTCTAGCCAGTACGAAAACCAGAAGCTCTCTGAAGCCTCGCAGGGCAGTGCCGGTCCCAGCAACGGCGCAACCTTCACCAAGGTTGAACTAACCAAACCGTCAAAAAAAATCGTAAAGTTGCCCTCAGATATTTACTTTCCTATTCAGCAGTCGTTGGCGCTGCTGGAAGCCGCGCACTCTGGCAAAACAATTTTTGCGGCCAATCTTTATGATGGCTCGGACAAGGGCGAAAAATTCTATGAAACGAATGCCGTCATCGGTCAGCCTCGTAAGGGGGGTATGACGAGGAGCGCCACGGCGCAAATTTACGATGGTAAGCTCAACGGGCTCACCTCATGGCCGGTCGCCATCAGCTAGTTTGAGCCAGGACCGGGCCGGACTGAGGTGCTCCCTACCTACGAGCTCTCATTCCTGTTTTATGAAAATGGCGTGTCGACCGACCTGTTTATCGACTACGGCGACTTCGCTATCCGTGGCGAACTCAAAGAGCTGATACTCCTGAAGCAAGAGAATTGCTCGTCTACAAAACGGTGAGGTCTGAGGATCGCTTTTATGTTGGCTGCCAGTTTCTCACGGCTGGCTTAGTCCTCTCCACCCGTCGCAAGAAGCTGCTTAGCTGGTGCGATCAGCTCCGGCGCAATGCGATTTAAGGTGGTAAATACCAAAAGCAGGCTCTCGTCGTGGAGTAGGTAATCGAGGACGGCAGAGAGCATGCGGTGTGTGTGGGCCTCGGCCTTCAGCTCGGTGGGTCCGAGCCCCGTTAATGCAAGAAATCGGCCGAGCCGCTGCTCGTCATCCGCGAGGAAGGTCAGTGCAGAGATTGCAATGATTTCTGCAGTCTCAGTATCCATTCACTTAACTTTCTGATTTTGCGAGATAGGCGACGTCGAGCGAGCAACTAAAGCCCTCTTTTAACTGTTGGTTACAGCTTACGGCTCAAACTCTGATCCGATCCCTTGCGAGAATCGGTGCAAAAGGAGATCCGTGAGGGAGTGCAACTGCCAAGCCATGAACTTTCAGGATACCAGAGGTCAAAGCGGGCCGCGGATGCCAGAGGCACAACTTGCAGCCAAGACGGTTCTGATCGTGGAGGACAATGAGCTGAATATGAAGCTCTTCCACGATCTCCTTGCTGCACATGGCTATGCAACCATTCAGACCCGTAACGGTCTGGAAGCACTAGCGCTTGCTCGGCGTCATCGCCCAGCGCTCATACTGATGGACATCCAGCTTCCCGAGATTTCCGGCCTAGAGGTCACAAAGTGGATCAAAGAGGACGATGATCTTCGTGACATCCCGGTTGTCGCTGTCACGGCGTTCGCAATGAAAGGCGATGAAGAGCGTATTCGTTCGGGTGGCTGTGAAGCCTATATCTCAAAGCCCATTTCGATCGGCGCCTTCCTGAGTACCGTGCACCAATTTATTGGTGACCCAAGTGCGTGAGGGCGTCGACGACACTGTCTTCCAGACATGATTCTCACCAATCGGTGCAGCACGCCCCGACAAGCATACGAAGTCGGCGCCAGTGCGGGCGGCTATTATTTCGGATGCCTTTCGGATTAGGCGAGGACGTCACGTCCACCCCTTAAGAGCGCCATGCCACTACCCTATAGAGCAGAGAGGATACACTGGAGACTGTGTTCTGCCGGCGGGATAATGCGTTCATCGTGGCCAAGTGCCACCGACTAAGTTGCGGCGCGGCCAATTGCATTTGAGATGCAGACAAAAAAGACTGTTCATTGGATCGATTGCGCCTGGTGAACGCAGCGGGCAGGAATAAGGACGCCCAAGCCGCAGAGCTTTCAGTTTGCTTCCAGTGGAGCGTCGCTTTGCCGACACAGTCAATGCGCGTCTTGCAATAACGATATTCCTCTGTCAGATTACGTTTTGATGAAGTGAATGTTATTACACTCCATAAGGGTAAAAGCAGAGGTTGCAGCGGTATCCCGCGCATAGAAGTTGAGTTTCCGCAGTATCAGGTCCGCCGCATTTCCTGGTAGAGCGGAAAATTCGTGGCACTGTCTCAGCGGCTAGAGTGGCCTCCTCGTTGAAGCTGCACCAGACGAGCCACGGCACCAGGCGGGGAGTCAACGCCCTCTTTGACAAACCACTTGGTCACTAGACCAGGGTCTGTGACTTTCTCGGACTAAATACCCCGCTGCCGGGTTGAGTTGCGGGCTCTGGTCAAGCCGTCACTCCAGACAGTTATGGACAAAACAACTGACACGCCGGACCGCTAACTCGCTGCTTCGTAGGACGAATTAGAAATCGTCGCGAGGAAGCCTACTGCAGGTTCAAGTGCATTAAATCTACTTAATCTTTGTTTCTTTGAATTCGACGTGTTTCCTGACGACTGGGTCGTACTTCTTAAACACGAGTTTTTCGGTGCTCGTGCGCGGATTCTTCTTAGTCACATAGAAGAATCCGGTGCCTGCTGTCGAGAGCAGCTTAATCTTTTGCGTGATGGGCTTCGCCATAATTTGTCACCTAAATTGCTCTTCTAGGGGCAGCGGTGAGCGGCAACATAGCCACGGGCGCCAAGCTGTCAAGCAACGGTGTCCGGCCGTGCCGGCCTGTTATTCCAGTGCCTTAGCGGGCCTTGACCGTGTAGTACATGTTGAGTCCTCGACCACTTCGACACCGCCAAACCCATGCATCTTTAGAGCCCATTGTAGGCCAACAAGCGCCCCCTTGACGCGCGGGAGAAGCCACAGGCTGAGCCCGATCGTTAGCGGGACCCACATGAGCGCGTGGAGCCAGTAGCTTGGGTGGAAATAGTCCTCGACCATCATGACGCCGGCCACGATGAAATGTCCGAGAATGAGAATTGTGAAGTAAGGCGGTGCATCGTCAGCCCTGTGATGATGCAATTCTTCTGAACATGAAGGGCATTGGTCGGCGACCTTAAGGTAGCGCTTAAAGAGCGCGCCGCTGCCGCAGGCCGGACATCTCTGGATGGCGCCACGTTTTAGTGATTGAGGCAAAGATCGATCGTGCTCGACGCTTTGCTTGCCCGATGTTGAGGTAACGCTCATAACGCCATAGTCCTTACGGCTCATTCCATTCACGTCAAGGGGCCAATGGCCGCGCTATCGTCGCTTGCGAGATTGATTGCGGTATTTGGATGTGCGTACCTGATGCGAGCGGGCGCTGGAAGGCTTACCCTTTTTGCCGTCGGTTAACATCTCAAACCGCAATGCACCGGCGGAGGGGATTGCTTCCACCAGTCGCACCTCGACTGGGTCGCCCAGACTGAACGTAGTGCCGGACCGCTGACCGACGAGGGCATGAACCGCTTCGATGTGGCGATAGAAATCGCCTACAAGTGATGAGACGGGCACAAATCCGTCGGCACCGCACTCCTTCAAGCGCACAAAGAGGCCAGAGCGCGTGACGCCGGCAATGCGGCCGGTGAACGTCGCACCGATGCGATCGGCAAGGTGTGCAGCGATCAGCCGATCAACCGTTGCGCGCTCAGCGGCCATGGCCCGGCGTTCCGCGTCCGAAATCTGTTTGGAGACTTCAGCAAGGCGCGCGGCCTCGCCGTCCTCCAATCCGCCGGCACCGAGACGCAGGGCGCGCACGAGTGCCCGGTGGCCAATAAGATCGGCATAACGGCGAATGGGTGAGGTGAAGTGGACATAGCGGCTCAGATTGAGGCCGAAGTGGCCGATGTTTTCGGGATTGTACTCGGCCTGTGATTGGCTGCGTAGAACCACTTCATTGATCAGATCGGGAACTGGCATGGTCTTGGCGCGAGCCAGAATACGATTAAAATGCGCAGGCTTAAGGTTGCCTGGTGGGGCGAGCTTCATGTCGAGCGAGTTCAAAAAGTCGCGCAAACTTTTTAGCTTCTCCTTCGAGGGCTGATCATGAATGCGATAGACGACAGGCGCGCCCTTGCGCTCCAGCGTTTCCGCCGCCGCCACGTTTGCCTGGATCATAAATTCTTCAATCAGGCGATGAGCGGTAAGGCGCTCCGGCACGAAGACGCGTTCGACTTGCCCTCTACTATCGAGCACAATTTTGCGTTCGGGCAGATCAAGGTCCAAAGGCTCGCGGCGATCGCGGGCCTCCGCAAGCGCAGCATATACGGCTTGTAGCGGCTTTAGTACAGGCTCCATTAATGGCTTGCATTTCTGCGATGGCTTGCCGTCGAAAGCGGCCTGGACTTCCTGATAGCTGAGCTTGGCTTCGGAACGCATCATGCCGCGCAGGAACGTATGGCTGCGTTTGTTGCCACGTCCGTCAACCACCATGCGGACCGCCAGACAGGGCCGATCCTCGCCCTCGCGCAGCGAGCACAGGTCATTTGAAATGCGCTCAGGGAGCATAGGTACGACACGATCGGGAAAGTAGACCGAGTTGCCGCGAATTTGCGCTTCGCGATCGAGCTTGGTGCCGCTGCGTACATAGTGCGCGACATCCGCAATGGCGACGATCACCACCCATCCATCCTTGTTTTTGGGATCGCCATCAGCTTCGGCGTAGACGGCGTCGTCGTGATCGCGCGCGTCGGGTGGATCAATGGTTACGAGGGGCAGATCGCGTAAATCAGTCCGCTCCTTAAGCTTCAGCGGGGCCAGATCTTTAACCTCAGCCAGCACGCTTTCGGGAAAGTCGTCGCGAAGTCCATGGGTGTGGATGGCAATTAGGCTGGTCTGGCGTTGGTCGTCCGGATTGCCGATAGATTCAAGGATTCGCGCTTGAGGAATATGTGCTCGGCCGCTGCGCGTAAGGTCAAAACAGACAAGGTCACCATCCTTGGCCTCTCCTTGATCGCCCTTCTTAATAGACCAGGAACGTAGCATCTTGCGGTCGATTGGCTCAATCGTACCGCCGCCATTCCGGTGCCCGCGGAAGATACCAAGTAGCCGTTGCTTGTCGCGCGGTAGCCTCTTGATGGGGCTCGCCTCGAAGCGGAAGCCTTCGATATCAGGCGCGCTGAGCTCGTTGATGCGCGCCAATACTTGGTCGCCCATGCCTATATCGGTTTGGATGTCGGCGCTGGGTCCGCGTGACCGGCCCAAAAGGATCAAGACGGACGGGCGATCGCCTTCGTCTGTATTCCAGACAGTGGGTTTGGCGATCAGATCGCCTTGGCTATCGCGGCCTGTCACCTCCAGAACGGCAACGGCAGGGAGCGTACCCCGCTTGCGCACCCCTCCTTTGCGGCTTCCAGCGAGTGTTCCGTCCTCGCTCATCTCAGCAAGTAGGTCTTTAAGATTGCGGCGCGCGTCACCTCGGATGCCAAAGGCGCGCGCAATTTCGCGCTTTCCGACCTTCTCTGTTGATGACTTTATGAATTCAAGGATTTCAGACTTGCTGGGCAAGCTGCGCGGCTTGGAGGCGCCGCTCTTAACGCTCTTGCGTTTGCGCGCCATGTCAGCAAGTCTGATAATGTTTCATGACAAAGAGTGCTTCGAATTTGGTCTCAGACTTCTGCGACTTCTGTTTTTACTTTGCCGGTTTTTCTCTTGCTAGGCTTTGATGCTGGCCTCGCCGACTTGGCGGCTGTTTTACGGGGCGTCTTGGTCGTTGATTTTGCAGCGGTCTTGGTGGGCGACTTGCGGCTAGTTTTTTTTGCTGCCTTCTTCGTAGGCTTTTTGCCGGCCTTGGCGGCGCGCGCTGCGATCAGGTCAATGGCTTCCGCAACTGTAATCGTCGCTGGATCCTTACCGTTGGGGATGGTGGCGTTCGTGCTTGCGTGCTTAACGTAGGGACCGTAGCGGCCAGACAGCACTTGAATGGGCCCGCCGTCGGGATGCTCGCCGAGTTCCTTAAGCACTGTGGGCTTGGCGCGCTGGAAACGTCCCTTACCGCCCGCTGCCTTCTCTGCTATCAGCGCCACGGCCCGGTTGAGGCCGACGGTAAACACGTCCTCGACACTCTCTAGATTAGCATACATGCCATCGTGTAAGATGAAGGGCCCATAGCGACCAAGGCCGGCAACGATCGGTTTGCCGCTTTCTGGGTGCAAACCTACTTCGCGCGGCAACGACAGCAATTCGAGCGCGCGATCCAACCCAAGTGTGGCCGCGTCGACGCCACGGGGTATGCTGGCGCGCTTAGGCTTTTCCTCTTCGGTGCCGTCGCCAAGTTGCACGTAGGGGCCAAAGCGGCCGGTGCGCAGGGTCACGGCAAGCCCGGCTGGGTCGTAGCCCAAGATCTTGCCGTCCGGTGTCGCAGCCTCGGCATCGCCGCCATTCTGATCGGCGAGCTGGCGTGTATAGCGGCACTCCGGGTAATTTTCGCAACCGATGAAGGCACCGTACTTGCCAGAAATTTTCAAGCTCAGGCGGCCATTCCCGCATGCGGGGCAAGCGCGCGGATCGGTGCCGTCCTCGCGAGTTGGAAAGATGTGGGCCCCGAGCATCTCATTGAGCGCTTCTAAGACGTCGCCAACGCGCAGGTCCTTGATCTCGTCCACGGCGCCGGTGAAATCGCTCCAGAAGTCGCGTAGTACGTCCTTCCACAACAGCTTGCCATCGGAAATGAGGTCGAGCTTTTCCTCCAGGTCGGCAGTGAAGTCATACTCCACATAGCGTTTGAAGAAGCCTTCAAGAAAAGCGATAACGAGGCGGCCCTTGTCTTCAGGGATCAGGCGCTTCTTATCGATGCGCACGTAATCGCGCTCTTGCAGCACAGCAAGCGTGGAAGCGTATGTCGACGGGCGGCCGATGCCCAGCTCCTCCAGTTTCTTGACCAGTGTCGCTTCGGAGAAGCGTGGCGGCGGCTGCGTGAAATGTTGCTCAGGCTCGATCGCCTTGTCATTGACGTGGTCGCCTTCGGCCAGTGCAGGCAGACGCCGGGAAGCATCTTCGGCATCGGCCTGGTCATCTTTACCTTTGGAGGCATGCTGTCGTTCGTCGCGCCCCTCCTCATAGACTTTGAGGAAGCCGTCGAATTTCACCACCGATCCTGATGCGCGAAGGGAGTATGTCTTACCATCTCGGCCACTGACCTCGATATCGGCCGCAGTCTGCTCAAGCTCGGCGGACGCCATTTGGCTCGCGACAGCACGCTTCCAGATGAGCTCATAAAGGCGTGCCTGGTCTTTTTCTAAGTAGCGCGCCACATCGGACGGCTTGCGGGTTACGTCCGTGGGGCGGATTGCTTCGTGGGCTTCCTGAGCGTTTTTAGCCTTGGTCTTGTACTCGCGTATAAATGGCGGAAGGTAGGAATTGCCATATGCCTTCTCTACCTGGCTGCGAATGTCTTTGACCGCTTCAGGTACTATCTGCACACCATCAGTTCGCATGTAGGTGATGAGGCCGACGGTTTCGCCACCAAGGTCGATGCCTTCGTAGAGTCGCTGGGCGACCTGCATGGTTTGCTTGGCAGAAAAGCCGAGCTTGCGCGAGGCATCCATCTGCAAGGTTGAGGTTGCAAATGGAGCATA